>CAYQTP010000007.1:0-9837 GCA_964420475.1 uncultured Gammaproteobacteria bacterium | reverse complement strand
GTTTTTCCAAAGCATGGACCAAGCCCTCCGGATAGCGGGTTAAAAGAACACCGGATGCATCGGCCAGGTATTCCCGACGTCTTGAAATTGCCAGCTGGATAATGGTGGCAACAATGGGCGTAATGATCAGAGAAATTATAAACAAAACAAAAAATATAGGATTACGGTTACTTCTATTATTATTATCAGAACCCCGGTTAAACCACATGCTTCTGATCACCCAGTCGGAAATTAAAGCCAATGTTCCCACCAAGACCGCTACAATTGAAGCTAGAAGAATATCATAATTTTTGACATGTGACAGTTCATGGGCGATCACCCCTTCGAGTTCGGTCCGGTTCATCAAATCCAAGAGCCCGGTAGTGGCACAGACAACCGCGTGTTTTGGATCACGGCCCGTTGCAAATGCATTTGGCGACGGGTCGACAATGACATAAAGGGCCGGCATCGGCAGACCGGAGGCAATACTGAGATTTTCAGCCACCGTATAGAAATTAAAATATCTTTTTTTATCGGCTTTTATCGCTCCGGTTGTCATCAGGACCAATTTATCACCATAAAAATAGCTTCCGATCGAGGAGAGGATGGAAATAAAAAAACCCAGGAAAAAATAACCCCAGGGAGAATCGAAATATTTACCCAGTAAAAAAAAGAACGACGAAAAGATAAGGATAAAAACGAACATGATAAAAAACGTTTTTATTTTATTTTCCGAGATTTGATTGTAAACGGTCATTTTTTTAGTCAAACTTTACTTTTACACTTTTCTTTGCTTCTTCTTCCGCTTCAAAAAATTCAAAAGCCTTAAAATTGAAAACGCTGGCGATCAGGTTTGACGGAAACATCTGAACCTTTGTATTAAAGTCCAAAACATTGGAATTATAAAACTGGCGAGAATAAGCGACCTTATCTTCCGTATCCTCCAGTTGTCTTTGCAGCTCCTGAAAGTTGCTGCTGGCTTTAAGTTCCGGATAGGCTTCGGCAACGGCAAATAAAGACTTTAAGGCGCCGGTCAGCATATTGTCGGCCTGAGCTTTCTCTTTCAGCGATTTAGCTCCCATTAAAGCGGAGCGGGCTTTGGTGACATCATTAAAAACCGTCTTTTCATGTTTAGCATAACCTTTAACAGTTTCAACGACGTTCGGAATAAGATCGGCCCGTCTTTTCAACTGAACATCGATCCCGGACAGAGCCTCGAGGATCCGGGTTTTTAAAACGACAAATCCATTGTAACCGGCGACGAGATAAACGACTAAAACTACCAGTATTCCGATGGCAATAAACATAAGCATTATTAATAATTAATAATAAAATAATTATAACAGAATTTAATTTCTTATACTCAATTATCGTTATTTAATGTCATTGCATTTTCATATTTAATATGGTATAATTACAACAAGATTTTAAACCTGCTTGAATAGGCTGCGTTTCAAAAACTTAAGCTTTTTTCCAAAATTTTGACAGTCATGAACATTTGATGTTAAAAGGACTAGTTGAAAGGAAAGCAACATATCGACTTACAGTTTTATGTTTGTGATCAACCGGACAAAAAATTTAAGCAGATTCAAAGTCTTAAAATAAAATTCCAGTTAAGTTTTATTAGCGTATTGATGATAAGTCTGGACAATTGTTTGCTTGAGATTTTCGGTCAGCTCTTCTTGGTTGTGAGAGGTGTTTTTTATACCAGTAACACTAAGTGGTTCTCCGAAAATAACTTTAATTACTTTCCTTTTATCAGGTCCTTTTTTATTTAAATCAAACGGATGAGGAATAGTTGTCCCTTTAGGTAGTACGGTCTCATATCCTACAACCGTCGCAGGAATGATTGGAACACCTGCCTTAAGTGCCAGATAGGCAGAGCCGGGCATAAACACTCTGTCTTCAGGCGGCAGATTGGTTCGAGTGCCTTCAGCTGATAAAAGAAGACTTAATCTGCGTTCTTTAATCAGATACATTTGTAATTTAATAGCATCTTTAAAGCCAGCCAATGGATTTGATCCGTATTCTGCTTTACTGGGCCGGGGCAAAGGAAAAACCGGGGCAAATAAATTTGCCAGTGCGATCATTTTTGGATCCTCAAACCAATAGTCGGCCGCTCCCGGAATGGCAAATTGATTAAAACCGGATTCCAGTATTGCATGTGCAACAAAAAGAATATCACCATGTCCGGTGTGGATGGCATAAGGTATTATGACGGGTGTTGTTTTCATTATCTCCAGATTTGTCAAGCCATGTTTTTCGATTTTAAATAGAGGATGTAACAAAATATCCTGAGCAAATTTTCTTGTCCGATCAATTACGGGATTTTTATAGGGAAATTTTATTTCTGCCATGCCGACTATTTTAACAGAAAATTTAAGCTTTATTTTATTTTGTAAATGCCCCTCTGATTTGATATCATATTGAGTATTGCGCTCATAGTTCATCGGCTAGAATAGTTCCCTGTCACGGAACAGAGGGGAGTTCGATTCTCCCTGGGCGCGCTTAACAACGCTTCTAATTTTGTATTTTTAAAGTTTGTAGGATTGCTTTAAAATCAGTTTCTAATTCCTTACATGCTGATCCAACCAAAGTTTTATTATTTATAGGAATTTCAACAAAAAAACGATATAAACATCCGCCTATCCTAAAACATGGCGAACTAGATGATGTCGAAATATCTTCATTTGTACGACCTAATATATCGTTTATATCATATTCTTTATATTCAGTTGTACATTTCTCAGGTGTTGGTTCAGGTAAGAACGGAGTATCAAGTATATAAAAAGAAGCATTTGCACTAGGTAGTTCTGGATTAGATTCTGGAGGATATAGAACTGGAATTCCACTGTTTTCTATTATTTGCCAATTAGATGGATATTTAAACGATACACCTAACTTATTATTAGCATATGTTTTCCAATCTGAAATTGGATTTATAGTCGGACTTAATTTTACAGGTATATCTGTTGGATTAACAACTGTCTGAATAGGAAAAGGTTTCGGTTGATTAGATATTGGATATTTTTTACCAATTTGAATACCAACAAAAACTGCTCCAACAATAACCAACAATCCTAAAAAAATAAAGACAATGATTTTTAACCAGTTAGTCGAAGGTTTTACTGGAACTTGTGGCAGTGTTTGGCCTAGTGGAATTTGATTCTCATTCTCCATATATTTTAGAATAGCATATTATTAATTAAACTCAATCTTTATAAATTTGTTTACCAAACCATTTTAAACTCTGTCACGGAAGAGGTTGAGGGTTCGAGTCCCTTTGGTCGCGCAAGAAAGCTGATTTAAGCTTCAAAATTCTATCGTTTTTAATATTTCATTAGGAATTTCATTAGAAAATATAAAATTAAATTCTAAAAAATCATAATTAGTAAGTTTTTTGTCTTTAGGAATTTCTACAAGTACAAATATAGGTTTACCGCCCACAATAGGAATGCATCCATTAGGATCTAACGTAAATTCACCTTCCATCAGCCCCTCACACCAATCTATATGTAAAAAACGAAAATTTAAACCATTTATGGTTAAAAATTCCATTTTTCTTGGTAGACGACCTTTGGGATTTACGAAATTTATAAAGTCTTCTATATTTTTTTTAGTACTAAACAATATCGCTTTACGAATATTCATACTTACATAGTCCGTTGCACAATCGGGATAATCAAATTCTGCGCTATCTGAAGCAAGAAAAAGATTGTCACCCTCTGTAAATTCTATTGTGGTAAATTCTTTTTTTAACTTATTGCGGCAATATCCTGCTTTCCATTCGTTTGGGATTTGCATCGAAAAACCTAAATTAGCAATTGTGATTCGTTTCCAATTTTCTTTTAAAGGAATTTTAAATTCATCGGCAACGGTTATTGTTTGTGTTGGATAGGAAATAGTTGTAGGGGTTGGGTTTTGAGTCGGAATAATATTGGTTTTAATTTTAGTTTGCTGGGTCCCAAAATAATAAGCGCCAATGCCAATTACAAAAAAAAGGAAAATAACTAAAATTATCAATAAAATTGAGAATTTTAATTTTGCTGGTGAAACTATTGGTTCAATCGTTTGTGGGGGTACTCCAGAAGTTATATTTTCGTTATCCATATATTTATGGTAACATAATTTAAGTAGAAATTTTATAAATTTAACTTTTAGATTAGCGATACCTGTCACGGAAATAGAAATAATATGACAGATTTTTTGTTTAACATATTGCTGATATTGGTAACTCTCTATTTTATCAACGACAGGTATTTTGGATTCGGAGCGGAATATCTTTATAAGAGAGCCTTAAAAAAACTTGAAGAAAAATTACAACTGTACAGAGAAGGAATACAGTTAGATATTACCACTGACTTGATAAAAGAAGTTTCTTACTTGATTGAAAGACAATATAAAATGAAAGAAACTTATCTGCATCTGGCAGAAAAATATCGGCACAATTTTTTAACGAGAAGAAAAATTCAAAACGACTGGTACAGATATAATAAATCGATATTCAACATTTCTGAACAATTTTCGGGAGAGGTATCCGAAAATACATCGACTAAAATTAATGAAGGTAAAGACAAAGACAGAATAATAATAGATGAAATTGAAAAGAGATATACGAAATTATTTGAAAAATAATTTAGAAAAGACATTTTATCTTTCAATTACCATGACTTGAAGTGAGGACACATTAGATTGAAGAGTGCCTCCGGACGTTTTGGCTCTGACATCGACCGTATAAATACCGGCATTAACAGGTAATACGGTGCTTAAGACAATTGGAATTGATGATGATGCAGTTGGATAGTTGGCTTGAGAATAAATCGATTGGTCGGCCTCATTAAGAAAAACCGCGTATGTATTTGAATATCCTTGTTGTGAAGCCGGTGATCCGGTATTCTGCGAAGAGGAATAAAAATTAATCCAGAGGTAGCAGCTTTTCGGGCATTTGACATTAACAAACATTCCCATCGGCGTATAGTTGACCGAACCGGTTGTAAAAGCAGAGCCTTTAGTACTTGCAACAGCAATAATTGATTTTGTTGTTGGTGTTGCGGCTGATTGGGCGGCTGAAGTACTGATATATGTCTCAACATCCCGTATGGCTGCCAGTTGATTATTTTGCTCTGTCGATAAAAGTGCCATGTTGTTTTCCAATGATTTTACCTTGCTATTTAAGCTTCTGATAATATCTGCATCCGACTCGGCGGCGGTATTTTTATTACTGTCTAAAGACGGACTGATAATATTGAAAACAGCCGGTTTATAAAGAATAATTAAAAAAACAATCAATGCAGTAAAAAAACCGGTAACGGCAAATAACAATAAATGTTCCCTCCTCATAAAAAAAGTATATGCTTATAAAAAAATTTTTACAATATAAAAAATATTTTTTCATTCCTCTCACACGATCCAGCTGCAAGGATTTAAATTCTTGGTAAAATTAAAATATGTCAGAAGAAAAAACAGGAGGGCAAGATCTACCTATCATAAAAAATGACGAATTTAGTTTAACAGAACAAGATGTTGCAATAATACTTAAAGAAACACAAAAAGATTTAAAGGCTACAATAAGAGCTCTAAATAAAAATCCTACAGGGAATGAAAAAAATTTTTTAGAAAGTCATCTTAAAAGTGTCAAAACTCATCTAGAAGTCTTGTCTGCTCCTTGGGAAATTGTTTTGGCAAGAACGAAACACTTTTATGACAGAACGACTCAACTTGGTAATCAAGGATTTAATGAAGAGGCAATGCTAGATCAACTTGTTGATGAATTTTCTGATATTGATAGTTATTATGGATTGATAAGAAAACAATCTTGGGGCTATAGACTTGGACAAGGAATTTATGCTAAGAGAGTCCAACAACAGATTGAGAAAAAGAAATAACCTTTAAGTAACTTCTAATTTATATTAAGTTTTATTTTTCTTTTTAATAACAGACGAAATAATAAGAGAGCCTAAGAACAACATCGAACCTATAAAACAGGGGGTGGTAAATATACTGGTTGAAGGAACCCCGGAGCATGAAATCTGAGGCGATGTATATATTTCCAGCGACAAGTTGCTCCAGGCAAAGATCGTTGAGGCAATAAGAAGAATATGCAGCTTTTTTTGATTTGCAACCTTTTTTTGTTTTGAAGTCTTTAATATATATAGTGACCAGATAAGTCCGCCTAAAAAGGCAAAGGCTCCATAAAAACAGGGAGTAGTAACAGGATTTGGAATCACGCAGCCTCTGATCCTTGTGATATCTCCATATAGATTATAAAAACGGGAAAAATCGGTATAAACGGTAAACCAGGCAAAAAGCGTTCCTATTAATAACAAGAGAGATTGAGCCGTATATATTTTTTTCATATTGAAAAGACAGGCGTCTCAAGTGGAGTTGGAGTTGGGGTATCTGCAATGTTGATTTCCGGAGTTAATGATGGTTCAGTTGATACCGTCACTTCAGGAGATGGTGTAAGCAATATGTCACCCTCTTCTGTAGCAGCCGGTTGTTTATTAAACACCCCGATCGCTTTACCCGGAATCACATGGATAAGTTTGG
This sequence comes from uncultured Gammaproteobacteria bacterium, assembly GCA_964420475.1. Lineage (GTDB taxonomy): Bacteria > Patescibacteriota > Microgenomatia > UBA1406 > GWC2-37-13 > GWC2-37-13. Next base: position 3,309 of record CAYQTP010000007.1, on the reverse strand, counting down.
CCAGGATGCCGTCATCCACCGGCTCGCCGACGGCTGCAATCCGCATCCCGACAATCAGATCTGACGGAAGGGCGTTTTTAAAATTTTTCATAGATACAACAGTTGACTCATTTACATATATCAAGTATGTCCGGTGTTGAATTTGATGGGATATAGAGATGATCCCGCCGGAAACGGCAGTGATTATACCTGACACGGCATGACGTTTTAACTGGGCGGAGGAAGATGCTTCTTTTGCTTCCATTTTTTGCAGCTTTAATGAATTTTTGAGGGTAGAACTGTCTGTTGCCTCAAGAGATAATATTTCCTTAACTTTTAGAGAACCGATTTTAACTGGTTTTGATTTTTCCGTATTAGTCTGCAAAAATTCAGTGATTATTTCGGTATTAACTTTGTTGTTTGAATTTCCATTATCCTTTTCTTCTTTTTGCGGTTTTACCGGAGGAACATCTTTTATCTGTCCCGGAGCAGAATCTGATTTACCAAGAACGTTAGATCCGATACTTGAGATTTCGTTGGGCTGGCCCAGTAAGATCGTTTTGCTTTTTTCCTCACCATTATCTCCGAATGCGGTGACTTTTATCAGTCCGCCCGTTTCATTAACCAGCAAAGTGCCCTCAAATTTTCCATCGGCATCGCTTTCCAGACTTGCTTCATCCGAATCCGAATAGATTAGAACCGTGGTGTTTGGCAGAGTTTTACCGCTGATTAAAACTTCGCCGTTGACAGCATTAATTTCATTACTTGGGCTATAAATATTAAGAAAAAAAGGTGTTGATGTGGGAATTTTAGTAAGTTCTTTAAGTTCAGTATTCATTTGCAAATTGATCAAAAAGTAGGTCAACACGGGTACAGCGATAAACAGAAAGAAAAATAGCGACAATAAAAACGATAAATAATTTTTTTTCACTCTTGGAGAATTTTCAATTGGTTGGACAGGTGGAACCGGTGATTGAGTAACTGTATTGGATGGAACGTCGGCAGATTCTATACCCATATATTTAACAATATATTAAAAATTATTGAAAAACAAGTAGAACAACTGCTTTATCCCACCGGCAAAGTAAACGTAAATGTTGAACCTTTTCCCGGCTCACTGGTTTCAAGATATACATCCCCGTGCATCAACAGGGCAAACTTTTTTGAAATATAAAGCCCGAGACCGCTGCCTTTTGCAGTCGACTGTAAACGGGCATTATCTAATTGAGTGAACCGCTTAAAAAGTATCCCCTGATATTCCTCCGGTATTCCGTTGCCGGTGTCTGTGACCTTTGTTAAAAGAGCGGTCGCGGTGGCTTGATGGGAAATGGTCAAACCTCCTTGAATCGTATATTTTATCGCGTTGCTGATCAAATTAATTAAAACTTCTTTGGATTTCGAAGGGTCGCCGATAACGATCCGATGTTCTTTATCAACAGGTTCATGATGAATGAACAGTTTGCGTTCCTTGGCAAGCAGAGAAAGATCCTTGATAACTTCATCGGTAAGGGCCACGATATCAAATGGTTTATTAATTACTTCGATTCTTCCCTGATCGATCCGTGACACATTCAAATAGTCATTGACGAGTTTTCCCAGCCGCTCTGCCGACTCGTCAATTCTATTTAAATGTTCCATAATTTTTTCCCGGCCGAATGTATCGAACTGCTTCAATAAAAATCCCACGGTCAGATGTATAACGGTAAGAGGTGTCCGAAGCTCATGCACGGCTGTCGAAAAAAACGCCTTTTCGTCTTTGATCCGCCCGATATTCTGGCTATCGTCGGTAAAGATAAAAACTATTGTGACGCTGGTGTTATCGATCCTGAGAGGAATTATCGTTCCGCTGATGGGGATTTTGCCGTGCTGGCTCACCAATTCATAATTATCCGGCAGAACGTAGGTCTTCCCGGTAAAGGCGGCTTCAAATAAAGAATATTCGCTCTTTCCGTTTAATTGAATATGCAGCACCTGCTGATATGGTTTACCTACAGGTGAAACATCCAAAAATTGTTCTGCATATGAGTTGACGAGCTGGATGACCCGGTCTTTATCAATATATATAATCCCCTGATTTAGTTGAGAAACGATACGGCTTGCATAATCTTCAAATTGTTTGCTCTCGCGCAAGTCCTTGAGCGCCTTGACATTTTTGCCAAGCTCCGCATTCACCGTTTGAAGTTCTGCCTCAAGGCCGTGTATCCGTTTTTCAGACTGGGCCTGATTGATCTGACTGGTTTGATTACGGCGATAAACGAAGTACAAACCAAGAACGACAAAAACGACGATAAGTAAAATTATAATAAGAAAGATTTCCATATAATTATATTATCAGAATTAGACCGGCCCGTTATTGATATAATTAATAAATGTCGGAACTAATTAATATTGAAGCTTTTTATTCTCCATTAACAGAACATTCTCCTGTACAAATATCTGCGCAGCAAACAGACCCTTGTTCTCATGAAATAGAGCTTAATATTGGGTTTGATAGTAAGGGCTTTGTTTGTACGGCAAAAACAATGTCCGTTGGATTGCTTGGTGTAGTGAAATATTATAGATATTGTCAGATGAAAAATGGTCAATGTCCGTTAGATCGATATCAAGAATTTTCCATCCCGGACTCTTATTCTTAATGTTTGTGATTGAAATAGCAGGCTCTATCTAATATAATCTCAAGCGTATGATACGCTCGTATAAGAAAAAACCAATCAAGATAGAAAATCTTAACTATCAAAAACTATTGATTTTAACGGTCAAAGAAAAATACTTTAGTCTGTTTGTCGGCCTATTGGTTTCTTTTATGATCTCGTCTTTGACCTACAAAATTCTAAAAAATCTCCGGATCAACCTGGCCTTTAAACTGCCGGCTATTAATTTCGCATCCAAGACCAAGATAACAGAAAACAAAGCCGTCGTTCAGAAACCGTTGAAGACCTATGTCACTCAAGAAGGTGATGACCTCTGGAATATTGCCGAAAAGTTCTACGGTTCGGGTTTTAATGCTTATGATATCTCCGTTGCCAATAAAATTTCCGATTCTTCAAATCTGGAAGTTGGGGTAAAGCTGGTCATTCCCCAGGTGACCCCCCGCCAGCCGACTGTTGGAGAAATTTCTACCATCTCAACCTCTCAAGTGACTTATGTGGAAGATAAGTATATTGTCCAGCCGGGCGACTCCCTTTCAATTATTGCCCAAAAAGTCTACGGTGATATTTATGCCTGGATGCGGATAATGAACGCAAATAATCTGGTTACCCCTGACAGTATCGAAGCCGGAATGATTTTGATAATCCCGCGCTGAATTAAATAGTTTATAATAGTTTAAGG
>CAYQTP010000006.1:11709-18384 GCA_964420475.1 uncultured Gammaproteobacteria bacterium | reverse complement strand
AGAGTATCAAAATATGTGGAATACCTATAAAAAAATCTTTTATCGATTAGGGTTAAAAACTGTCGTCGTTGAATCAGATAATGGTTACATCGGCGGCGATTACTGTCATGAGTTTGTTGTCGAATCATCAATCGGTGAAAGTCGGTTTTATCTAAATGAAGGGGATAAAGTAGGAATTCACGAAGAAATTGTTAAAAGAAAAAAAACTGATGTTTCTAATTTAATTCTCAAGCAGGGAATTGAAGTCGGAAACATTTTTCAGCTTGGTTATTACTACTCAAAAAAAATGAAGGATGCAACATTTACTGACCTCAATGGTAAGGCAAAACCATATTATATGGGCTGTTATGGAATTGGCATTGGTCGGACACTGGCAACAGTCGTAGAAAAATATAATGATGACCGGGGAATTATCTGGCCTGAGATAATATCACCATATCAGATTCATCTGATAGGATTGGATTTAAAAAACGAGGAGATTAAAAAGAAAGTTTATGATCTTTACAACTTATTTGATAGAACTTATAAATTGGAGGTTCTTTTTGATGATCGGGAAGAAGCCACGGCCGGAGAAAAATTTTCTGACGCTGATTTAATTGGAATTCCAATTCGATTAGTTGTCTCAAAAAGAACAGGGGAGAAGATTGAATACAAGAAAAGAAATGAAAAAGAAACAAAATTACTTTCCTCAGAAGAAATAATAAATAAATTCATATGAAAACTATTGTCACCCATTTGTCTCCCGATTTAGACGCAATTGCATCCGCTTGGTTAATAAAAAAATATTTAACCGGCTGGGATGATGCCCAGATAAAGCTTATCCCGGCTGGAACAACCCTAGATGATAATCCACCCGACGACAATAAAGATATTATTCACGTTGATACAGGCCTCGGTAAATTTGATCATCATCAAGTAAATGAATATACTTCAGCCACCAAGCTCGTATATAAATATCTAATAGGTAAAGATCTGATTGGATCTAAAGAAGTCAAACCGCTGGAAAAAATTGTTGAATATGTCAATTCTACCGATCATTTTGCCGAAGTGTTTTATTTTGAACCTGATTCTGACCGTTATGACTTTATGATCCGCCAGCTTATTGACGGATTGAAAGTAACCAACCGTGAAGAATCAAAACTGATTGAGATCATTTTCCAATTGCTTGATGCCGTGCTCATTGTTTTTAAAAATAAAGTCAGCGCCGAAGAAGAAATAAAAAAAGGCTATATTTTTCAATCATATATGGGTAGATCATTGGCGGTTGAGACTAAAAACGAAGAAACGGTAAAATTAGCTTTAAAAAAAGGATTTTCACTGGTTATCAGGCGTCATCCTGAAGTAGGATTTACCCGTATCAAAACATTACCCGATGCAAAATCAAGTTTAAAACCCGTTTATGAAAAAATTATAAAAATTGATAAAAAGGGCAGCTGGTTTTTTCATATTTCCGGACATATGTTGCTCAACGGTTCGTCGGGAAATCCCAAACTCATCCCGACATCATTATCTCTAAATAAAATTATTGAAATAATTAAGAGTGTATAATAGAATTGTAATAAAATTTAATATTGAAGGGAGGCGTATAAGTTATGGTTTTGGTAATAAAAAGAAAAGGCGAATCGAAAGACAGCATGTTTCGAAAATTCACCCGTTCTTTTATTGATGAAGAGATTGTTGACACCTTAAGAAAAAAACAGTTTTATAAAAAACCATCTTTAAAAAGAAAGGAAGAAGAAAAAGAAAGAAGAAAAAATCGTTTTTCAAAACATAAAAAAGTCTTTAAGAAAGTATATAAAAGAATATGATAAATATTTTTACTTCGTCGCGATACAAAATCAATCGCCAAAGAATAAAATTATTAGTAGAAAATATATTTGAAAAAGAACAACTGGCTTCTCAATATTCTCTGAATATTATTTTTGTGGGAAAAAATAAAATGAAGAGTTTTACGGAAAAATATAAAAACGAAAAGGAAACCTTGCCAGTTTTATCTTTTCCATATAACGAAAAAACGGATAAGGAAGAAATTTTGTTGGGCGAAGTAGTTGTTTGTTATCCATTGGTTATTTTGTTGGCCGCCGAACGCAACAAAAGAGTAGATGAGATGATTAATGAACTTATAAAACACGGAGTCGAAAATCTGTTAAAATAATATGTTTTATCTTAAATACCGTCCGAAGACCATTGGAGAGATTGATAATATTCAAGTCAGGGAAATGATGGACAAGATTCTTTCTGCAAAGTCTTTGCCGCACGCTTTTCTTTTTGTTGGACAAAAAGGGACGGGAAAAACCTCAACTGCCAGAATCATTGCTAAAGCTGTTAACTGTCTTAATAATAAATTCTCAATTAATTCTTCTAAGGACTCAAAATCTTATGAACCTTGTAATAAATGCGCTAACTGTCAAAGTATTTCGTTATCTTCTTTTACGGATGTGATTGAAATGGATGCCGCCTCAAATAGGGGTATTGAAGAAGTAAAAAATTTGATCCGTGAAACTTCATTTCTTCCCATGTCTGGAGGTTACCGGGTTTTCATCATTGATGAAGCCCACATGATAACAACTGAAGGATTTAATGCACTTTTAAAAACCTTGGAAGAACCGCCGAAAACCTCAATTTTTATTTTGGCTACGACTAATTTGGAAAAACTTCCGAAAACTATTGTTTCCCGTTGTTTGAAGATTAATTTTGGAAAAGCAAAAATTGCCGACATAATTTCAATGTTAAAAAGAATTGTTAAAAACGAAGGTCTCGATTTAAATGAAAATTTTTTAAGTTTAATATCTCTTCATAGTGAAAGTTCTTTTCGTGATGCCGCTAAAATTCTTGAAGAGGTGGCTTTCCAAAAAATTAAAACTACCGAACAATTAGAAAAATTTTTAGGAGTTCGGGGAAAAAATGACTTGATGGAGATAATAGAAAAAAAGGATCTAAAGAAAACTCTTTTATGGATTAATGAATTTTCTCAAAATGGCGGTGATTTTAAAAATCTTATTGAGGATGTGCTTAGCGATCTGCATCGGGAGCTTCTTAATAAAAACGGTGTCGGGGAAAGTGAAGGAAAAAAATTCTCTCTAACCTTAAGTGAGATATCATTATTAATCAGATTATTGATTGAGGCCTATCAAAATTTAAGAAATACTCCTATTGATTCTTTACCTGTTGAAATTGCCCTTATCGAGTTCTACAATAAGAACATTAGAAATTAGTAATTAGAAATTTTTAAAAAATATGTTAAACCCCTTTGGAGCTTTAGGAGATCTTCAGAAATTACAGCAACAAGCGCAAAAAATGCAGGCTGCCTTACAACAGGAAGAACTCGTGGTAGAAAAAAATGGCGTTAAAGTTGTTATTCGCGGAGATCAGATAATTGAATCGATCGAAGTGGATGGAATTGTGGAAAACAGAATTGCTGAGGCAATTAACGAATCGGTTAAAAAAACTCAAGAACTGGCGGCAAAAAAATTAATTGAAATATCATCGCAACAAAAATAATGTTAAAACTTTTTACCGGATCAGCCAATCCTAAATTATCAATAGAAGTATCTAAATTATTGAAAGTACCCCTTTCAAAATCCGAAGTAACCCGTTTTGACAATTCTGAAATCAGAGTAACTATTCAAGAAAAGGTTAAAGACGAAGTATGCGTGATAATTCAGCCGACTGCCAATCCCACCGATACCCACTTGATGGAGCTTTTCTTTTTTGCCGATGCTTTAAAAAGAATGGAAGCAAAAAAAATTATTGCTTTTATTCCTTATTTTGGTTATGCCAGGCAAAATCGTGAACACCGGATCGGAGAATCGGTTTCTGTCAACGTTGTCATTCGTTTTTTTGAAACCATCGGATTTAATCAGGTCTATACCTTTGATCTCCATGATGACGGATCTGAAGGAATCTTCTCAATCCCTTTTAAAAATATTTCCACTTTTTCGATTCTTGGAAGGGAAGTGGCCCATTATTTAAAAAATAATAAAAATATGGAAGAAGTCGCTGTTGTCTCACCCGATCAGGGAGGAGTGGAAAGGGCTCAGATTTTCGCCGAAAATTTTTTTCATTCCAATAGCGTCGATATTGCGGTCATTGAAAAGCGCCGAAATTTAAATAAAATTCATGTCTCAAAAGCTCTTAATTTATACGGGAAAGTCAGAAATAAAACTTGCATATTGGTCGATGATATTATTACGTCTGGCGGTACCTTAGTTCATGCAGCGGAATTTTGTCTAAAACGGGGTGCCAAGCGGGTGCTTGCCTGCGTTGTTCACCATGACTTTTCTCCAAACGCCAAGGATGTACTGGAAAAAAGTCCAATTGAAAAAATATTTATGAGTAATAGCATTTTTTTAAGGCCTGAACAAAAATTTTCTAAACTCAAAGAAATTTCCATTGCCCCGCTGATCGAGAAAGAATTAAAAAAACTGCTTTAAAATCTGTTTCTGCCTTCAATGGCTTTTTTCAAAGTCATGTAGTCGGCATATTCAAGATTGGCTCCCATCGGCAGTCCATAAGCCAATCTAGTAATTTTTAATTTTTCATTTTTAATTTCTAATTTGTTTTTTATATACATTGCCGTTGCTTCACCTTCCATATCCGGATTTGTCGCCAATATAATTTCCTTAATTTCAAATTTTGAATTTTTAATTCTTAGTTCTAAATCTCTAATTTTTAAGTCCTCTGGTCCAACCCGGTTTAGAGGATCGATCTTACCGTGTAGGACGTGGTATAAACCGTTATAAATCCTTCCCTGTTCAAAGGAGAGTAAATCCAGAACTGTTTCAATGACACAAACCACCGAATGATCTCTTTTTTGATCTTTACAAATTTCACATATTTCATGTTCTGTAAAATTAAAACATAGTTTACATAACTTAGTTTTTGACTTTAAAGTAGCCACATTTTCAGCAAACTCTTTTAAATCCTCCTCAGGTAAATTAAGCAAAAAAAAAGTTAAACGATTTGCTGTCTTTTCACCGATACCGGGAAGACGTTCTAAAAAGAGGGAAATGTTTTTAAGATTATTGGGCAACATTTAATGATTTGATTATTTTAAAAGCAAGGATGGACAATTTTTACGACTTTTTAGTTTTTCGTTAAAATTGGACATCGAGCTTTATTACAATTGAATAATTTCCGCCACGATCAATGGTTTTCTACCAGTTACTTTTCTAAAAAATTCTTCTAAATTTTCAATTACTTCCCGTTTTATATTTCCCAAATCATTAATATTACCGCCTTTTGATTTAAAAATTGTTTCAATGATTTTTTCTGCTTCAAGATATAATTTATTTTCTTCCTTTTCGAAAACAAAACCCCGGGAGACGATCTTCGGCTGACCGATCAATGATCCGCGATTATCAATTGTTGACAAAACAAAAACAATTCCATCGGTTGCAATTGTTTTTCTGTCCCGCAAAATGACACTGCCGACATCTCCTATGCCATATGCATCAACATAGATATTTTTTGTTTCAATCTTATCGCCTAAATAGGCTTTATTCTTAATAAACCATACCGTTTCACCTTCATTTAATGAAAAAACGTCCTTTATATTATAATCCAATTGCTCAGCTAACTTTTCATACTGACGCTGATGTCTAATAGTTCCACCGATAGGAATAAAATAATGGGGATTGGTAAATCTTATCAAGAATTTTAGATCTTCCTGACTGCCATGACCGGAGGAATGCAGTTGATCGGCAATATCCGAATAGACAACATCGGCGCCCTCAGCAACCAGTTGTTCTATGGTTGAATAAACCTCATTCTCATTACCGGGAATCGGGTCAGAAGAAAAAATTATCTTATCACCGGATTTAATTTTTATATTTTTATTTTGTCTATCGGCCAATTTTGACAGGGCTGACCCATACTGGCCTTGACTACCGGCTACAATCAAACAAATTTTTCCCGGCGGCAAACGATTGACTTCCTCCTCCTTGATAAATAAACTTTGCGGTATTGGCAAGTAGCCGATACTGGCGGCTAATTTGGTATTTTCTCTCATTGACCGGCCCAAGAAGCAAATTTTCCGGTTAAACTTCACCGCTGCATCTACACATTGGCGGATACGGGAGATGTTGGAGGAAAATGTCGTCATAATAAATTTGCCTTTGGTTTTTCTCATTTCGTTTTCAAAAGTCTGACCGACAATATTTTCCGACAAGGTCAATCCTTCCCGCTCTGCTCCCAAACAATCTGATAATAAACATAATATTCCTTCATGGCCGGCCTTAGTGATCTTATAAAAATCAGGGGCAGGTCCGTATGGAGGAGTTAAATCAAGTTTAAAATCCGATCCATGATAAACCGCCCCGACAGGTGTATTTATTAAGATGTGAGTTGTGTCGGGGATTGAATGGGTCATCTTTATATAAGAAACATTAAAATCCCCAAAAGAATAATTTTTGTTAAAATCAACCCGGTTAACCTGGATTTTTTTATGGCTGTCTTTAAATTTATTTTCAATAAAAACCGAAGTAAGCAAACTTGCATAAACCGGAGGTCTGCCTAAATCTTCATAAAGCAGCGGCAGGGCCGATGTATGATCTTCATGGCCATGGGTGATTAAAATTGCCCTAATAAATTGTTTTTTATCGATCAAATAACTGATGTCAGGAATAACAAAATCTACTCCCAATTCTTTTTCCTGGGGAAAACCAATTCCACAGT
>CAYQTP010000006.1:0-11699 GCA_964420475.1 uncultured Gammaproteobacteria bacterium | reverse complement strand
TGTCTTTATAAATTTCGTAGACATACATGTTTTTTGTAACTCCGACAATACCACCGAGCGGAATAAAGTGCAGTTTATAGTTAATCATTTTTGGTTATAATATTTATAATTACAACAATAATTATACTCTATGAAAAAACTTAGTGAAAAACAAATTAATAATAAACTTTTAGAGGTGATGGACCCTGAACTTAATATTTCAATATTTGATCTTGGCTTAATCTATCAAACAAAAATAATTAAAAACAAGGTTAAGGTTATCATGACATTGACAACCATCGGTTGTCCTTTATTTTCTTTAATTGAAAATCAGGTTAAAGATAAAATAATGGAGCTGGGCGTCAAAGAAAAAGATATTTCTTTAGAGCTGACCTTTGATCCGCCTTGGACGATGGATAAAATGAGTAAAAAAGCTAAGGCGATGCTGGGAATTTGATAATTTTCAATACTATGGCTAAAGGTAAACTGTTAGATGATACATTTGAACAACTGGTCGAACTTGGATCGACAACGGCGAAAAAAAGCGCCCAACAAGTGGCCCAAACAATAAATCCGCTCAAACTGGCTCAATCTGCCTTTGGCATTGAGAGTTCCGATCAGTCAAATGAGTCACATAAGTCTAATCAGCCCCATTCTTCTGAATCTTTAAAAAAAGGCAAAGACCATACCCCCCTGAATTTTAATAAACTTCAGGAGAAATTTAAAGATAAGGAAAAAATGAAAATGGAAGTCTTGAGGTCCCGGTTATTTCAAATTGTCAAAAGGGACGATGAAAAAACCTTAGAACGGAAAAAAATGGAGGAAGCGCAAAAAAAAAGACAGGAAGAATTTTCGGCTCAAGAGAAAAAAAGAAAAGAAAAAGAAAAAAGACAATCGGAACAACAAGATAATATACCTGAAGGAAAAATTCGCCGGAATATTTTTTCTCCGAAAAAAACTGCCGAACGCCAGCATGCTGAACTTAAACCGGCAACCGGAAAACAGTGATTTTGCTCCTTTTATAGTATAATACTACAAGATATTATAAATATATGGAAAAAGTCCCCAAATCTGTATTAGCATTAAGTGCATTGGCTGCATCAACAATGGCTTGCAGCGGAAGTGAATTTATCTTTTCAAATGACCCTGTAATAAGTGGTATACGTGGTGCAATAGGTGCAGCTGCACTGGGCGTAGAAGCATTCGGAATCGATCCTTTAATTAATGCTCCAACCAATAGAAATATTCCGCTTGGCTGTTTTCAGTTTGCATTTATAACTGGAGTTCCTATTGTTGCGGGTTTAATTAGTGCGGAATATCCGTTGGTGGGATATGGTTTATTAGGAATTGCATTTATTGTAGCTCTCACAGAAATAACTTCTAGAAGGGAATAAAGGCTATCTTTCTTTACATTCCATCTAAGTGATTTATATTGTAAAATAGGTTTTAGTACCTAGATAACGGAGTATAGTTCAGATGGTAGAACACACGGTTCGGGACCGTGAGGTCGTGAGTTCAAGTCTCACTACTCCGACTATGAAACTCTATAATACTTTGACACGGAAAATTGAAGATTTAACACCATTAAACCCGCCAAATGTTTCTTTGTATACTTGTGGTCCAACTGTATATGACTACACTCATGTCGGCCATATGAGAGCATATGTTATCAATGATCTTTTAAAAAGAACCCTTGATTATTGCGGATTTAAAGTTACCCGGGTCATGAATATTACTGATGTTGGCCATCTCACCGGAGACAATGATACGGGTATCGACAAATTAGAAAAGGGAGCAAAAAAAGCCAGTAAATCTGTTTGGGAAGTGGTTAAATTTTTTACGGATTATTTTTTTATCACCACCGATGCTTTAAATATTCTTCGTCCTGACATTACCTGTAAGGCCACCGATCATATCTCAGATATGATTCAATTAATCAATAGATTGAAACAAAATGGTCTTGTTTATGAAACTAAAGAAGCGCTTTATTTTGATGTCACAAAATTCAAAAATTATGGAAAATTATCAGGCCAAAAATTAGAAGATAAAGTTCAAGCAGCCAGAGATGACATAAATGTTGATCCGGAAAAAAAACACCCGGCCGATTTTTCATTATGGTTTAAAAGGGTCGGTCGTTTTGCCGATCATACCATGTATTGGCCCTCTCCCTGGGGTGATGGATTTCCTGGATGGCATATTGAATGTTCAGCGATGGGAATGAAATATTTAGGTGAAATGATTGATATCCATACAGGAGGAATTGATCATATTCCGGTTCATCATGAGAACGAAATTGCCCAGTCAGAGGGAGCAACCGGTAAACAATTTGTTAAGATTTGGTTTCATAATAATTTTTTGACTGTTGATGGACAAAAAATGAGCAAATCTTTAGGTAATATCTACAAACTCGAGGATTTAAAAAAACATGGAATAGGGCCACTAGCGGTAAGATATTTATTTTTACAATCTCATTATCGTCAACTGATGAATTTTACTTGGGAATCCGCTAGGGCTAGTCAGGAAGCATTTACCAGACTAAAAGAGATCGCCCTGAACTTAAGACCTCAAAAAAATTTAATTACTCTAAAATCCCAGAAAGCCATTAATTATCAAAAACAGTTTATTGATGCAATTTCAACCGACTTACAAACCCCTAAGGCAATAGCAGTGATGTGGGACATGATTAAATCTGATATTGCAAATGATGAAAAATATTTTTTACTTTTGGATTTTGATAAAGTATTTGGCTTGAACCTCGGAAAAATGATTAAAGAAAAAGTTCCGGTAAATATTATTAAATTAGCAGAGGCTAGACTTGAGGCAAGAAGATTAAAAGATTTTAATATGTCTGATAAATTGAGAATCAGAATTGAAAATGCTGGTTACAAAATCGAGGATTTGGGGGATGATTATAAAATTAAAAAGATTTAACCTTTTTATATATTCGTATCACCGGGTGGTCAAACACTGTCCAGGTTTCTTCTGCCTGTTCATCCGGAAAAGTCAGACATTTGTCAGTAAATAGTAAGCAAATTTTTGGATAAGAATTAAATTCGGCTATTTCTTTAAAACCTAATTTCCCCGAAAATAATTTATCATAGTAGTCCATTAATAACGGATAGTATGCTTTTGGGTGATTGGCAAAAAGCCTTCTTGAAGGAATAAAAATATAATCAGCTTTAATCAGATGATTTTTTAATTCAGACTGCAACCTAAAACTTTCATCCAGATCATAAAAATTAAAAGAAATCGCTTGATAATTTCGATTTTTAACTTTTGATTTTTGACTTAATACTGGAATATCCACAACGTTTGCCGTCTCAAAAAGTATGTAGGAATTTTCCGGGATATTTTTATAGATCCACTCCGAAGCCTGAAAGCGAACATCCGGATTTTGATAGACTGAAAGATAGGCGATACCAGGAAAAATTAAAGCAAAAATTAAAATGTAAAAAGCAAAATGACAAAACAAAATGTAAAATTTTTGATTTTTAATATGAATTTTTGATATTTGATTTTTGATATTTAATATTGATAATATTGCGAATATTAAAATCAGAGGTAATATTGGCGCCATAAACCTTGTCCACTTGGCATAAAGAAAGGCGGTTGGAATAAAATAAACAAAAATGGCAAAGCGGAGAAGGTTGATCTTTTTATCCTTAAATCCTAATCCCCCTAAAAATCCCAATCCCCCCAATATAAATACCGGCCAGCCTAAAACATATGGAAAAACTTTCGTCATTTGAAACCAGACCGGAACTGCATTAAAAAATTGACGGGTATAAAAAACCAGCGCCCTTCCGGTTGCTACATCCGATTCATATTTCATTGAACCCAAAAAGTCTTGAAAATTAATTATGCTCTGTGGAGAAAAAATAAATGTAAAGATCAAAGTGCAAAGTGCAAAACTAAGTGTTAGGCTAAAAACTTTTAACTTTGAGCTTAGATTTGATCTTTGATTTTTGATCTTTGAAATTAATATAGTTATCGGAACCATCAAAAAAACAGCCGATGAAATTTTCGTTGCCATTGCCAGTCCGGAAATTAAGGCCAGCCAGACAACCTCCGAGATGATAGGACGTTCCAACAATCGCATTGAAAGATAAACAATTAAACTATAGAACAACATTAAAAGAGATTCCGTAGTGCCAAAGTGGGAAAACTGGATGAAGAACGGAGATAGAGTCAAGATTAATATGGTCAATAATGATCTGTTTTTTTTCGATATCAGTTTAATGATCTTGATCAAAACAAAAACATTGATTATTGAGGCGACTGCCGATATTATCCTTAAACTTATTACCGCTTCTTGAAAGCTAATCGGAAATTTTAAGTCCCCGTCAAAGAACTTTAGAAAATAAACAATAAAATATCCCAAATAAAGCGGAAATTGTCCATAGGCAAAAAAGCGGGGATTAAAACACGATGTTAGATTAGAAAATCTAAAATTAAAAATTGAAAATTTGCAACTTAACTGTTGAATTGCGTTTGCCATGTTCCGTTCATCAGGATGCATTGGATAGGGAAGCCCCCAGCTGAGATTGATAAATCTTGAATAAACCAATAAACCTATTACTAATAACCAAAATATAATAATCAAAATAACTTTCCCGTTGATTTTTTTCATTATTACTTGTATTATTGTACAGATAAATATATGAAATATGAATTGACTTTTCTCACTAAAGAAGATACCGAACCAAAAAACATTATTAAATTAATTGAGTCTTTTAAAGGTAAGGTCGGTAAAGAAGTGAAGTGGGGCGAAAAAACTCTGGCCTATTCCATTAAAAAAAATCATACGGCGTTTTTTTATAGTTTTCAGTTTGAAATAGATAAAAAAAATATATTAGAGCTTAAAAATAAATTTAATTTAGACGAAAAAATATTAAGATATTTATTATTGGTCCAAGAATAATACTATGGCAAGCCGATCTTTAAACCGAATCGTTTTAATTGGAAATCTCACCCGTGATCCGGAGTTGAAGTATACTCCGACCGGAACCGCTGTATGCACCTTTGGTATCGCCACTAACCGAAGTTGGACAACCAACGACGGTCAAACCAAAGAGGATGTCCAATATCACCGGGTAGTGGCCTGGCAAAAACTGGCGGAACTATGCGGTAAACTTTTGAATAAAGGCAGAAAAGTATTTGTTGAGGGGCGGATGACCTACCGAACTTTTACCGGTAAAGACGGTATTCAAAGAACAATCGCCGAGATCGTACTTGACGACTTTATTGTCTTTGGAGACAGCCGGAAAATAACAGAAACTGTCCAAACCGCACCAATCAGTGAAGAAATAACTGTAAAAAACAAGGAGAATAAAACCGAATCAAATAAGGATGAATCCGATAAGGACGAAACAGTTAATCCTGATGATATTCCATTCTAAATAATATGAAATGTTTTTTTTGTCAATTTAAAACCGATCCTAGCTTTAAAGACGTTGACAATTTACAAAAGTTCTTAACACCAAGAAAAAAAATTATTAACCGGGAAGATTCCGGTGTTTGTGCCAAACATCAACGCTCCCTAACTAAAGAATTAAAGTATGCCCGCTATCTTGCTCTTATTCCTTATGTTTCCTATCAGGGTTTGCGTTGAACGTTTTTTCTTCATATAATGAAATATTATGGTAATTTCTATCCCTATTTTTGATTTTGATCGCTGCTTATTAAAAGAGGGCCAGCTGGTTGATTTTAATACACCTTTTTTAGAAAAAAAAGTTGAAGAGGAAATTAATATCGCTATTGCCAAAAATTTAAATGTTCCACCACAAAAGATTTTTCATTATTTAAAAAAATTTGTCGGGGAGTCGATTGAAAAAAATGAAACAATCGCCTCTAACAAAGGATTGTTTACAACAAAAAAAGTCATCTCAAAATATTCCGGCTTGATAAAAGAGATCAATCACTCCGATGGCTCAATAACCATATCAAGTAAAACTGAAGTCCAAAATACAATTAATTCATTTTTTAAAGGGAAGGTCGATAAAATTAAAAAAAACGAAGTAACAATTGAGGTCGAGAAAGGCGAACAGGTCCCGGCAAAGAATGTTGGTGTCAATTTCGGCGGTAAGACATTTTATTCAGATAATAATTCTCATTTTTTATCGGAAAATATTTTTAATAGTATTATTGTTTGTGAAAATATAACTTCTTATCTCAAAGCTAAGGCTGAGGCGCTTGGCTGCCAAGGATTTTTAATCTTATCAAAATTAACTGAAGAATCAGGAATATCTCATGCTCAATTTAAAAATATTGATGATTATAAAAAAATTGTTAAGTCAAAATTTCCCTATTGCACTGTCGTTAATGCATCTAGTATTATTTACTTCTACAAATGAAAAAAAATAGCAATACATTGACTAATCTTCTTTTAATCGTATCATTTGTTGTTCTCGTTTTTGGCAGCGGTTATAAACTGGGAGAGTACAAAAACCGATTAAATATTCTACTCCAACCAGCTAACTTCAGCAAATCTTCAAGCGGTCAATCGGATATTAATTTTGATCTTTTTTGGGAAGCCTGGACGAAATTACAGGAAAGATATGTCGATCAAAAAAAGATTGATCCGAAAATAATGTATTATGGAGCGATTAAGGGTATGGTGGCGTCAGTTGATGATCCTTATACTTTTTTCCTTACTCCCGAAGAAAATAAACAAACTAAAGATGATCTGGAAGGTAAATTTGAAGGTATTGGCGCTCAATTAGGTCTAAAGGATGACAGAATAGTTATAATTGCTCCTTTAAAAAAATCTCCGGCAGAAAACGCCGGCGTTAAAGCAGGGGACTTTATTAATAAAGTAGATGGTGTTTCTACTAAAAATTGGACGTTATCTCAGGCGGTCTCAAAAATCCGGGGAACAAAAAATACTAAGGTCAAGCTGACATTGCAAAGAATTGATAAAGAATTTGAAGTGACCATTGTTCGACAACAGATTATTGTTTCTTCGGTAGAACTTTCTTTTGATAAAAATGTCGCTATCCTGAAACTCAATCAGTTCGGAGATAATACCAACAATGAGTGGAACACGGCTGTTGATGAAATAAAAAATAAATGGTTAAACAAACAGATTAAAGGTTTAGTATTAGATCTTCGTGATAATCCCGGCGGTTATCTGGAAAGCTCCGTCTATCTGGCTTCTGAATTTGTTCCTTTGGGAAAAATGGTCGTTAAACAGGAGGCAACTCTATATGGTGATAAAGAATATATGGTTTCAAGAGTCGGCAAACTGCAAGATATTCCTTTATCTGTATTAATAAATAAGGGTTCTGCTTCAGCTTCTGAAATTTTAGCCGGAGCCCTTCGCGACTATAAAAGGGCTCAATTGGTCGGAGAAAAAAGTTTTGGAAAAGGTTCCGTTCAAGAGGCTTTGGATCTTAAAGAAGGGGCCGGATTACATGTGACCGTCGCTAAATGGATTTTGCCTAACGGAGATTGGATCAACAGTAAAGGAATTGAACCGGATATTAAAATTGTCAACGAAATCAAGGAAGGGAATACAATTACTCCGGAAACCGACAAACAACTTGAAAAAGCTATAGAGATTTTAGTAAAATAGTCTTTATTAGTTATCGCGTTATGAAAAAACTTCTACTTGTTTTGTTAGGGTTAATCGTCGTTTTTATCATCGTTCAAAAAGCCGGACTATTAAATTATTTCTCAAATAATAATCAGCCTGTTGTAAAAGAACAACTAACGATTGCTCCAACCGGAGACATTTCACCGGTAATTAGCCGGTTTCTTTTAGGCATCCGTTATCGTATGATAGATAAACAAACAGCTGATCAAAATAATCTGGTAGAAGGCGCTTACATTACTCAGATAATAAAAGAGTCCCCGGCGGAAAAAGCTGATCTTCAGGAAGAAGATATAATAACTGAAGTTGATGGTAATAAAATAGGCGGAGGCGATGAACAAATTCTTATTAATTTGATTACCTTAAAAAAACCAGGTGAAAAAGTTGATCTTAAAATTTGGAGAAATAATGTAATTAAAGCTATTTCCGTCACTCTTAAATCAGCTCAATAAAAATTTACCATCTATCGATAAGAATCAATTCTAACAACAATCTAAACATACACTTTTGTCGGATATAAGCGACTGACAAATAATTTTAATATTCTATAGTTGAATAACTAATTATTATTTGTTTTAATTTAAACACTATGATAACGGATTCAGATATTAATAAAATGAAAAAGGTTTTTGCTACAAAAGAAGATGTGATTGATTTTAAAGATAGCATTCTAACCGAAATTATCAAATTACGTGAAGACGTCGTGGTCATTACCGGTTACAGAGATCTTATAGAAGATCACGACAAAAGAATCGAAAAACTTGAAACTACTGTTTATCAGTAATTTTATGATACAATTTAGCTATGAAAATAAATATTTTGACATATTCACACCATCACCTGCCATAAGGCGGGAGATGATTTTGTTGTAGTAAACGACAACTTACCCGCCCAAAGGCGGGTTTATTTTTAGTTAATAATTAGATACAATATAGCTTATGAATACCCAAAAAATTACACCACAAATCCTTAAGGGATTTCGTGATTTTTTACCGCTTGAGGCGATGAGACGCCAATATGTGGTTAATATTATTCGTAAAACATTTGAACTGTATGGATTTGAGCCTATTGAAACACCTGCTATTGAATATCTTGAGGTCTTTACCGGCAATATAGGTGAAGATGAAAAACTTTTTTATAAATTTGATGATGCCGGCGGCAGAAAGGTAGCGCTTAGATACGATCAAACTGTTCCTACATGTAGGTTTATTGCCCAATATCCGGATAAAATCACAATGCCTTTTAAAAGGTATCAAATTCAAACCGTTTGGAGGGCCGAAAAACCGCAAAAGGGCAGATATCGGGAATTTTTGCAATGTGATGCTGATATTTTTGGAGTTGATGATAGAAGTGCAGACGGTGAAACCATTGCCCTGACGATTGATATTTTTAAAAACTTAGGTTTTAAAAAACCAATGGCAATGATAAACGACCGGGCTTTGTATAAAGATATACCATATAAGGCTATCGTTGCCATTGATAAACTTGAAAAAATTGGGAAAGAAGGGGTGATAGAAGAATTAATAAAAAAAGGTTATTCATCCGACGATGCTAAAAAAATATTGGACCAAGTCGCATCTTCTCAACCTAATGAAGATCTAAAAACAATTTTCAAATTTTTAGATGACTATGGAATGAAGGAAAATTATCAGTTTAAACCGACTTTAGCCCGATCTTTTTCTTATTCTAACGGAACTATCTGGGAAATTGTTATTGATGAATTTAAAAACGGATCACTTGCAGGATGCGAAAGATTTGATAGTTTGGTTTCCCGATTTAGCAATCAAAATGTTCCTGCGGTTGGATTTGCGGTTGGATTTGATCGAACAGTACTGGCGATGGAAGAGCTGGGTTTATTTCCGGATATAAAAACAACATCTAAAGTTCTAGTTACAATCTTTGAAAAAAATTTACTTGAACAGTCACAAAAAGTAACTCAAATTTTAAGAAAAAATAAAATTAATACTGATCTATATAGCGATCCAAATATTAAACTTGATAAACAGTTAAAGTATGCTAACAAAAAAAGCATTCCCTATGTAATAATTATCGGGCCGGAGGAAGTTAAAAATAATGTTGTAAAACTGAAGGATATGAAGACGGGAACACAGAAAGAATTAACTTTAGAAGCAGTTATAAAACAGTTATCTAGTTAACGAGTTAAAAAGTTTACGTGTTGAAAACAAAACTTGTTAACACGTTAACACTTTAACCCATAAACAAAATAACAAATATGCAAATAAACCCCAACGTTGCCATTATTGAAGCCCTTCCCGGAGTCGGAGGAGATGAATCCAAACTGTGGATGGAGGAGCTGCTTGCATCTTATCTGCTTTTTGCTCAAAAAAAACAATTTAAATACTCAAACTTGGACGAAAAAACAATAAGGATAAGTGGTCCGGGAGCTTTTAATTTATTTAAAAATGAAACCGGTGTTCATCGGGTACAGCGAATCCCTGACACCGAAAGAAGGGGGCGGATTCATACATCTACCTGTATTATTGTTGTTCTACCGCAAATTATTCAATCTGATGTTCGGATCAACCCAAACGATCTTGATTGGCAGTTTTACCGATCAGGTGGTCATGGCGGACAAAATGTCAATAAGGTATCGACCGCGGTAAGGCTAACCCATAGACCGACAGGAATCGTTGTTACTGCCAGCCGGGAAAGATTTCAGGAAGCCAATCGGAAAATAGCCTTAGACGTTTTAAACGCCAAACTATACCAGCTCGAGGAAGAGAAGAAAAAAGGAATGAGGCATTCATTTGTGACCGACGTCGGAATAGGTGAACGGGCTGAAAAAATCCGTACATATAACTTTCCCCAGAACCGTCTGACCGATCATCGGATCGGGAAAAGCTTTCATAACCTTGAAGATATAATTTCGGAAGGTAAATGGGATAAAGTCTTTGCACTTTAAAATTTTATGATATAATTTATCTCTATGAAAACAAAAATCCACCCAATTTATTATTCCGATGCCCAGGCTGTCTGCGCCTGCGGAAATACTTTTATCACCGGATCAACCAAAAAAACCATTTCTGTTGAGGCTTGTTATAAATGCCATCCTTTTTATACCGGGGAACACAAATTCCTAGATAGAAAAGGCCGGGTAGATTCTTTCCAGAAAAAACAGGCTTTTGCTTTAAAATACAGGAGCACATACGCAGGTAAAAAACAAAAAAGCAACAAAAAAGAAAAAAATGTCAAATCTTTACGTGAACTTTTAGGAGAATCGTGATATAATAGTTAAACCTAAGACACTGGGTTTACAATTAAAATAATTTCCCAGCGAACTCCCTGCTTGGCAGGGGATGGTAAAAATATGGTTAGTCAACTTAAAAAAAATCAGGTAGATTCTATTCTTCAATTATTAGAAAAAAATCCTAATTTCCTTTTAGTAAACATGGGTAAAACTACCCACCAAAGTTTAGAATCACTTCGCCGGGATTTGAGGAAAACCGATTCCCAGATTAAAGTAATTAAAAATACCTTATTTGAGAAATCTATTAATAAGATCGCTTTGAAAAAGACAGTCTTCAATGATTTAAAAAAACAGTTTTTTCCCTTAAAAGAAACCACTGCTTTAGTGACGTTAAGCAAAGAGTGGAGTGAAGGATTGAAAGCCCTTTATCTTTTTTCCAAAAAAGACAGTTCATTAAGTTTTAAGTTGGCTCTGTTAGATAACAGTATTTATAATGAAGAAAAAACCCTCCAAATCGCTCAATTACCAAGTCGCCATGAACTATTAGGGAAGATTATCGGAAGTTTTAAAAGTCCAATGAATAAGTTTGTTTACGCCCTAAAATTTAATACTAATAAATTTGTATATATTCTCAAAACAAAATCGAAGGAGGTGAGTAATTAATGTCTGACACAAAATTATCTGAAAAATTACAAAAAATCGCTACTGAAGTTGAGGCTTTAACCGTTGTTGAAATGGCGCAATTATCTAAGTATTTAGAGGAAAAATTTGGAGTTTCCGCTATGCCTGCTGCTGCCGCTGCCGCACCCGCTGCCGCTGCCGCACCCGCCGAGGAAAAAACCAGCTTTACCGTTGTCTTAGCAGCTGCCGGAGACAATAAATTAGGAGTAATCAAAGCCGTTCGAGAAATTCTTCCTAATC
>CAYQTP010000005.1:12362-18663 GCA_964420475.1 uncultured Gammaproteobacteria bacterium | reverse complement strand
TAGAGCGTTACATTGACATTGTAAAGGTCTCAGGTTCAAGTCCTGATGCGCCCACCGTAATCATGTTTCACGCCTAAGGGTGGGGACTAACTGACCGTAATCACGACTATCGTCGGGAACAGTCAGTTAAGCATGTCCTGATAAGCCTACTTCTCCAGAGATTATAATGAATAAACTTGTAAAAACTCGTTTTATGACCTATAATACTACAATGCCCGAAAAAATCATAAGTGTCTATTGTAGAAAAGGCCATATTGTATTTGAAAAATATCATAAAATTGGAAAAGGAAGACTGCAGAAATGCTATATTGATCAAATAGGACAAGATCATACTAACGGCTCCGAAAAAGCGATAAATGATTTGGTCTACTGTTTAAAGTGTAATCCAATGTTACCTGTTGCAATAGTAAGCTTAATACATGGCCGAAAAGCTTATAAAATTATTCAATCAGGAATAAGAAAGGTTGTTACATAAAAATAGTCTTATGAATTATAAAGGAATAATTTTTGGTTTAACGGGACCATCGGGAGTAGGTAAGGGATTTATTAAAGAACATATTAAAAAACAATTACCAAATCTTGAAGAACTGACCGTAGCAACAACGAGAGGAAGACGAGAAGCTGACGGTAAAGATAGAGATACCGATATATCAATAGGCGTATTTTTAGAAAGAGCAAAAGGTGGAACAATAATTTTTGCTCATCAACCTTTTGGAACTGACGGAGACTGGTACGGCTTTTATGCGGATCAGATAAAAAAGCTTTTAATAGAAGGAAGAGAAATTTTAACAGAAATTCATGTAGATAATGTAAGACTTTTTAAAAGTGAATTTGGACAATCTGTAAAAATAATTGGATTAATGGCTGAGGAATCATATTTAGAAACCAATTTAAATAATCGAATGACTGAATCTGGAGAAGAAAGAAGAAATCGACTGGCTATGGCATTAAATGAAATAGAAACAATAAAACAACTAAAAGAAGAGGGGTTGGTAGATAGTCTAATAGAGGTACAATCTGAAAACCGAGAAACAGTAGCTCAACTTACTTTTGAAAGAATAAGAGAATTAGGAATAGGAGAAGTTAGAAGTTTTAGATCTGGGAAAGAACATGAATAAAAATGAAGCTCTAAAAAGTGGAGTGGATTTAACTACTGAATTATTCGGAAGAAAATTTACAAATCCGATTATCTTAGGATCAGGCACACTAGGAGACTCAATTGAAAGAGTTAAATCTCTTTTGCAATGCAATACGGGAGGAATTATTCCAAGAACAACACGACTACATTATGCTCCTGGAAGAGATCATCATCCTTCGCCACATCTTGATATTATACCGGGAAAAAATATGAGAAATGCCGAGTGGACGGGAGCAACCATCGATTATTGGAGACCTTCTTTGGAAAATTTATCAAAAAGCAATCGGGTAATGATGTCTGTTTCAGGAAGAGATATTGAAGGCTGTTTATCTGTATGTCAGGAACTTGATCAGTATAATTTTCCGTTTTTAGAAATAAATATTAGTTGTGCTCACAGTAATGAAGCCCATGGATTTATTACAAGAAATTCTGAACACATAAGGCAACTTATTAGAACTTTAAAAGATGGGGGGATTAAAACACCAATTGCTATCAAACTGGGACATAGTGATTTTATTGTTCAATTAGCAAAGATCGCTGAAGAATCTGGAGCAGATGCGATTGTGGCCATAAATACCGTAGGACCCGTTATTGATTTTGATATTTCTTCAGGCAAACCAGTATTTACATTAGGAATCAGCGGTGGAAAAGGTGGTTTGTCAGGAGAAGCAATTTTTAATACTGCTCTAACTGATGTGATGGACATATCAAAGCATCTATCAATTCCGGTAATAGGATGCGGGGGAGTAAGTAGGGCTGAAGATGTCGTTAAGATGATAATGGTTGGAGCTTCTATGGTAGAAGTTTATACCGCTGCTCATTTGCACGGAAAGAAAGCTCCAGAATTTTTAGATAAATTAATTAATAATTTTGGAGAATGGCTAAAGGGAAACGGATATTCTCAAGTATCACAAATAAAAGATTTAGCTTTAAACAGTGTATCAAACAATAATCAGATGATTCCTTTAATACCTCAGTTAAAAAATGAACTCTGTATGGGATGTTCTAAATGTGCTTCTATTTGCCTTGAGGAAGGGGTTATTTCTATGGTTAATGGTGGAATAGAAGAGAGGAATGGTAAGATACATCCTGAAATAAAATCTGATAATTGTATTGGATGTGGAGCTTGTGTTTCAGTCTGTCCGACCAATGCTTTATTTTTAGAAGAACTTGTTTTGAAATAATGAAAGTTAAAATTAAGTTATTTACTCCATAAAATTTAAAGAATTTATATATAATGTTTTTAATGGACAAAAAAAATTTAGATTACCTCAGGCACTCTTGCGCACACTTACTGGCTGCAGCCGTGCTTGAATGCTATCCAGGCGTAAAGCTGGCTCTTGGTCCTCCTATTGAGAACGGTTTTTACTATGATATCGACTTTGGAGACGTTAAAATATCCGAATCTGATTTTCCAAAAATTGAGCAGAAAATGCACGAGTTGGTTAAAAAGTGGGAAAAGTTTGAAAGGATTGAGTTAAGTAACAATGAAGCAATGAAACTATGGAACAATAACTCTTATAAATTAGAACTTATTAAAGAAATTCAGGCAAAAGGTGAAAAAATATCTGCCTATAAATCCGGTGCTTTTATTGATCTCTGCCGAGGCGGCCACGTTGACAATTCTAAAGATACGCTTAAATATTTTAAGCTTCTTTCGGTGGCCGGCGCCTATTGGCGCGGTGACGAAAAGAATAAAATGTTGACAAGAATTTATGGAACGATCTTCCCGACAAAGGAAGAGCTGGATAAGTATTTATGGACGATCGAAGAAGCTAAAAAAAGAGACCACCGAAAATTAGGCCGTGAACTGGACCTTTTTGTTATTAGTGAAAACATCGGGAAGGGACTACCTCTTTTAACTCCTAAGGGAACTATCATCAGGGAAGAAATTTTAAAATTAGAATATGAACTTGAAAGAAGAAACGGTTTTCAGCATGTGGTCACTCCCCATATTGCAAGAAGCGAAATGTACAAAAAAACCGGCCATTGGCAGCACTACCGTGATGTTATGTATGCACCGTTTGGAATCGATGGTGAAGAATATGTCCTCAAACCAATGAACTGTCCACACCATTATATGATCTATGCCTCGAAGC
Organism: uncultured Gammaproteobacteria bacterium; assembly: GCA_964420475.1. Classification (GTDB taxonomy): domain Bacteria; phylum Patescibacteriota; class Microgenomatia; order UBA1406; family GWC2-37-13; genus GWC2-37-13. The sequence goes on along the minus strand of CAYQTP010000005.1, from coordinate 15,426 downwards.
CAAGGAGCTACAGAGAACTGCCGATGAGATTGTCTGAACCAGGTACCTGCTACCGATATGAAAAAACAGGCGAACTATCAGGATTACTGCGGGTTAGAGCCCTATCAATTGATGATAGTCATATATTGATGAAAGAGGACCAAATTGAAAGTGAGTTTAAGCGCTGCATTGAGATGGTGAAAGAAATGTTTGTCGCTTTTCAGTTAAAGAATTTTTATGTCCGGCTGTCCCTGGGTGACCCATCGGACAATATCAAATATATCGCTGATGAAAAAACCTGGAAAGAAGCCGGGGACAAACTGGAAAAAATCGTCAAAGATAATAAATTAAATTATGTGATCGCTAAAGGTGAAGCATCTTTTTATGGACCAAAAATCGATTTTATGATTAAGGATTCGTTAGGCCGTGAATGGCAGATGAGCACCTTACAACTTGACCTTTTTATGGGAAAAAAGTTAGATCTAAAATATATTGATGAAAAAGGTGAGGAAAAACATCCGGTTATTTTACACCGGGGATTAACAGGTTCTATAGAACGGACTCTGGCAATATTAATTGAGCATTTTAGCGGTGCTTTTCCATTATGGATTTCACCTGTGCAAGTCGCCATTTTACCTCTTTCGGATAAATTTATTGATTACGGAAACAAAATCAAAACAGAGTTAGAAAAAAATATGATTAGAGCCGAATTAAATGAAGATAACAAAACTCTTGGAGGAAAAATCCGTCAATCCACCTTGCAAAAAATACCTTTTATGATTATAATTGGAGAAAAGGAATCACAAAATAATGTAGGGGCGCAATTTATTGCGCCCAAAATGATTAGCGTACGAACAAGAGAAGGGAAAGATCTGGGAATGATGGAAGTTAACAAGTTTATAAATCAATTAAAATCTCAAATTGAGAATTTTTCATAGAAGAAAATTTACACCTAGAAAGTTTTATTTTATAAACTTCAGGATAGAAGCTCCTGAGTTAAGGGTTATAGATGACAAGGGTGGACAGATCGGGATACTGACCAAGCAAGAAGCTTTAAACAAAGCCCAGGAACTAGGAGTTGATTTGGTGTTAATCGCACCAAAAGCCAACCCGCCAGTGGCAAAATTAATTGATTTTAAAAAGTTTTTGTATCAAGAAGAAAAAAAAGAAAAAGATGCCAGAAAAGGAGTGAAGAAAGGTGTGGTCAAAGATATCAATCTTGGACTTTTTATCGGTGTCGCTGACTTAGAAAGAATGGAAAAAAGGTCAAAAGAATTCTTATCCGAAGGACACCAGGTCAGGATCAATTTACTGTTAAGAGGAAGAGAGAACGCCAAAAGAGATATGGCCTTTGCTTTAGTTAATAAATTTATTGTTAGCTTAGGTGAAGTTAATATCTCTAAAGAACCGAGACTGGAAGGTAAGATTTTAAGGGCAGTTGTCGCAAAAAAGAAATAATATGTCAAAAACAAAACAAAAAACCAGAAAATCAGCTGTTAAAAGATTTAAGATCAGCTCCAAAGGCAAGGTGCTTAACCGCGGACAGGGATTCAGACACCTAAGAGGTAAGAAAAATAAAAAATGGTTAAGAAGGAAAAAGAAATTACTTAACGTCGAGGGTAAGTTGAAAAGGAAAGTATTAAAAATGTTAGGGAGGAAATAATTTATAACTAATTATGGTAAGAATAAAAGGTGGAGTTAGAACTAGAGCCCGTCATAAAAAGGTTTTAAAACTGGCTAAAGGATACTGGATGACGAGGCATAAACAGTTTAAAAAAGCCAAAGAGACGGTCCTTCATGCCGGAGAATATGCTTTTAAGGGTCGAAAACTGAGAAAAAGAGATTTCCGGCAGTTATGGATCATAAGAATGAATGCGGCTTTGCGAAATTTAGGAACAAAATACAGTATCTTTATAAAGAAACTTAAAGATAATAAGATCGAGCTTGACCGTAAAATTCTCTCTCAACTGGCAGTTGAACAGCCGGAAATCTTCAAAAAAATAGTCGAAAAAGCGAAATAAGTTTGTCATTTAATTCTTCTTAATCTATAATTCTTTTTATGGTCGATGTTGAGAAAATAAAAAATGCCGTAACTGTTGAAGATGTTAATGAACTGGAAATTAAATATCTTGGAAGAAACGGTGAAATAAATAAATTGCTTGCAGGGATTAAAAATAAGCCGGATGAGGAAAAAAAGGAATATGGTCAAAAGATAAATAAACTTAAACAATCAATTGAACAATTAATTAGTGAAAAGAAAAAGGATCTTGAATACAAAAAATCAGATGTTTTTTTTGATAGAACACTACCGGGAAAGATCTACCCTAAAGGAAGCCTTCATATTATTTCATACGCGATTGAAGAAATTACTAAAATTTTTGAAAAAATTGGTTTTATCCGCGTGTCTTATCCTGAAGTAGACTGGGAATACGGAGCATTTGAATCTTTAAATATGCCTTCCGGACATCCTGCCCGCGATGATGTGGAAACTTCTTTTATTGAGACTGCACCTCATCCACGATTTGGAAAAATGGTCCTCACTCCCCATACCTCAAATGGTCAGAACCGGGAAATGAGAAGAGCAAAAAGACCCCCTATTCGTATGATTAACATCTCTAAGTGTTACCGGCCGAATTGGGATGTTACCCATACGCCGATGTTTCATCAGTTTGAGGGACTTTGCGTTGATAAAGGAATCACTATCGCCAATCTTAAAGGAACCCTTGATTATTTTGCCGAAAAATACTTCGGAAAAGGCACAAAAACCAGGCTTAGACCACACCATTTTCAGTTTACCGAGCCATCTTTTGAAGTAGACACCACCTGTCGTGTATGTAATGGTAAAGGAATTGGCTGTAAAGTCTGTAAATCCGGATGGCTAGAGCTTGGAGGCTGTGGTATGGTCCACCCCAATGTTTTAAAAGAAGGGGGAATTAATGAAAAAACATTTTCGGGATGGGCATTCGGATTTGGGATAGAACGGGTAATTATGATGAAATACGGGCTTGATGATATAAGAAACTATTATTCAGGTGATATCAGATTTTTAGAACAGTTTTAAATATGAATATAAAAATAACTTATA
>CAYQTP010000005.1:0-12352 GCA_964420475.1 uncultured Gammaproteobacteria bacterium | reverse complement strand
AAGGTCGGACCCTTCGCGAGGGTCAGTCCTTAGAGAAGGGTCCGACCTTATATAAAAACATATGAATATAAAAATAACTTATAATTGGCTTTTGGATTATTTAGATACCGATGCGACCCCTGACGAGCTGCAAAAGTATCTTTCCCTTTGCGGACCTTCTATTGAAAGAGTTGAAAAAGTCGGAGACGACTATGTATTCAATATTGAAATTACCTCTAACAGAATCGATACTGCCTCAGTAATTGGCATTGCTCAAGAATCCCAGCCGATTTTACCGATGTTTGGAAAAAAGGCAAAAATCAAAGAAAATCCGTTAGAAAATCAGCAATTTTCACAAATCACTGACAGATTAACAAAGGAACACGAATTAAAAATTAAAATTATCGATCCGTCATTATGCCCACGTTTTTCTGCAATCGTCCTGAACAATATTAAAATAGGGCCTTCTCCTGATTTTATTCGAGAAAGATTAATTGCCTGCGGAATCAAATCTATAAATTGCGTCGTTGATATTTCTAACTTTCTAATGCTTTCATTAGGTCAACCGGTTCACGTATTTGATTATGACCAGATAAAAAATCAAACAATGATTGTCAGGGAGAGCAATAAAGGAGAAAAATTAACGACCTTGGATGAAAAAGAAGTCGTCTTAGCGGGAGGAGATATTGTCATCGAGGACGGAAGCGGCCGACTGATTGATCTATGCGGAATCATGGGAGGACTAAATTCAGCCATTAGTCAACAGACAAATAAGGTGGTTCTCTTCGTCCAGACCTACGACAAAATAAGAATAAGAAAAACATTAATGTCAGTTGGTATAAGAACCGTGGCAGCGACATTTTTTGAAAAGGGATTAGATCCGGAAAGAGTTGAACCGACGCTTGTTTATGGGGTCGAACTTTTAGAAAAATACACCCAAGGAAAAGTAGGTTCAAAATTATATGACATCTACCCGCACCCAAATAAAGAAAAGGTAATAAAAATTGCTTATAAATTTTTTAATAATTTAATTGGTATTAAAATCGACAGAGAAATAATTGATAATATATTAAAGGATCTAGGATTTGTTGTAAAAAATGACTCCGAAACCATAAATATTACAGTTCCCTCTTGGCGGACAAATGATATTTCTATTCCTGAAGATATCGTTGAAGAAGTCGCCCGGGTTTATGGTTATCATAATATCCCCTCAGTTTTGCAACCAATTGTTTACGTAGATCAACCAAAAGAAATGGAAGAGATTTTTATCTTTCAGAATAGAATTAAGACATTCTTGAAACATTTAGGTTTAAATGAAGTTATCAATTATTCGATGATCTCAAAAGAAATGATTAAAGAGGCTGGTCTTGAACCAAAAAATCATCTAAGACTTTCAAACACCCTATCAAAAGATATTGAATATTTAAGAACAAACCTGACTGTATCCTTATATAAAAATACACAGGATAATATTGGCAAAAAAGAAATATTAAAATTATTTGAAATTGGAAAAATATATCAACCACAATCCGGAGAATTACCAAATGAAATCTATAAGATCGGTATTGCGACAAATACCGATTATTTTGATCTGAAAGGCATAATCGAGGCAATATATAAAGAATTGAATATCATTGAATTGGCCCTGCCTGAAATCAACGAGAAAAACGGCGTCTTTTTAACAGAAATTGACTTTAAAAAATTAGTAAAGTCTTATCAGCCGATTCCCAAATACAAACCAACTAACCCTTACGCGGTTATTAAATTAGATAAAACTTTTGAAATTGGGCCAAATAAAACTTACAAGTTGATAAGTGAATCAGCTGAAAAATCCAAATTACTACAAAAAATTGAAGTCGTAACCCTTTATCAAAATAAATTAACCCTGCGTTTTTATTATTCTTCAACCAAAAAAAATATTACTGAAGAAGAGGCAAAAAAAGAACTCAATAAAATCTGATTTGACTTTCATAATAAGCAGTAGTAAAATTCCTTCAAATATGAGCGAAGCTTTAAGACCAGGACAATTAGCTGTTATAAAAAGTAAGGAAGGAGTTCTACCAAAAGAGAGTTATCACGAAAGAAAAAGTCCGGATGGTACAAGAGATGAACTAATGGCAATTATCGGTGATTGGGGTAAGGATCCGCTTAAGGATCATCATTTAGGTATAGGATCAATAGTAAAGGTTGTTGTGTCCGATGCGAAATACCCCAAAGTTCTTCCTATTTTTGGACACCGTTCAAATTATGGAGTTGATATTGCTGTCGAATCACTTTCTTCTCTTACATTAAATACTTTCGTTAAGTTAGTTATACCAAACGCAATTGCTTCCATCGGCCTTAATAATAGAAAGGCTAAAAAATAATCCAAAATTAAGTCTCAGGTGTTGGTGTAAGAGTTGGCGTCGGAGTTGTTTCATCCCAGGGTTTGTTAACCCCGAATTTTATCGTAGATTCTCCCTGTTTGTCCTTTTCATTAGTACCGATTATCTGAAGTTCATAAACGCCATCAGGAACCGGAATCGTTTCATCAATATCTTTTTTATCTTCGTTCCAGTCGAATTTTACTTCCCCGTTCAATTTGACTTTAACGTTTTTTAATTTATCCAGTGAAGTTATTTTTGCTTTAATATTTACATTGCCGGAAGGAACAGTTGTCTGATTTGATGGACTTTTTATTGAAACGATTACCGAGTCGGCCGAAGCATCGGAAGTTTCGGTCGGGGGTTTAAATTTGCTATCGCCTTGACTGTTTGCCCAAGCATTGATTGCCTCCTGCCAGCGGTTTTTTCCGTCGGTCGAGACCGGATCACTTTCGGTAATGACGATAAAATCTTTCTCCTCATAGTTGCCGCTTTTTATTTCCACCTCATTGGCCAGCTTGCCGTTTGATTTGGATATTTTTATCTTTTTGTAATAAGGAGACACGTCTTTTGGTTCGGTACCATCAATATAATACTCGGCCCTGGTTGGATAACCGTCTTTTGGAAGACCACCTAAAAATCCGTCAACTGTCAGCGCTTTAACTTTATCCGGTTTATCCATAATTCCGTCTTCATATTTTTTCAAAACCTCACGCATTATCCGATACCAGATCGGCGAGGCTCCGGTCGCTCCCGAGGCAATTTTGGGATTCATTTTGCTATTATCATTATTTCCGACCCAGACTCCGACGGTGATCGATTTGGTATAACCAACCGCCCAGTTGTCCCGCTTATCATCGGTGGTACCGGTTTTGACACTGACGGTTTTTCCGGGAACGTTAAGATAAGAGTTTGGGCCAAATTCTTCAATCCGGGCGTTATTATCGGAAAGAATATGAGAAACCAGAAATGAAACTTCCGGAGAAAAAACTTTTTTTTCCTGAGCTTTGCCTTTTTTGAAGATATTTTTACCTTTAAAATCAGTAATGTCATTGATCGAACTTAGTTCGTGTTTAATACCACCGGTTGCCAGGGTTGCATAAGCTCCGGTTAATTTAAGCAGTGTCGTTTCTCCTCCACCTAAGGTCAAGGAAAGTCCAAAACGCTTCAGGTTCTCTTGAGTTGGGGCAAAAGTAGTCAGGCCTAGGTCATTTAATTTACTTAAAAAATCCCTTAAACCTAGGACGGCCAACAGTTTGACGGCTGGAATATTAATGGAATTGCCGAGAGCAAATCGAAGCTGGACCGGTCCGCGGAATTTCCCATCATAGTTGACCGGAGTATAATCTTCCGAACCCTGATTGGGAAAAGTCGTTTTGACATCCATGAGAACGGTCGATGGAGTATAGCCTTTTTCAAAAGCCAGGCCATAAGTGAACGGTTTCATAGCACTCCCTGGTTGACGAAGACCTAAGGCAGAATTAAACTTTCCAAATTTTTCATCATTAAAATCATAGGAACCGATCATCGCCAGGATCTCTCCGGTCTTTGAATCAAGGATGACTACTGCGGCATTAGTCGCGTTATAGTCCTTTAATTTTCCAATTTCTTCTTTAACAATTTTTTCCGCTGTTTGTTGAACGTCCAAGGAGAGTGTAGTTTTTATCTTGACACCCTGATCAATTATTTTAGAGCCGTATTCGTTTTCGATCTGATCTTTGACATAAAAAACAAAATGAGGCGCTTCAATTAGAATCTTTGGTGAAGTAAATTTGATCTGTTCTATTTTTTTTAAAGCAGCATTTTCCTGATCACGGGTAATGTAATTATCTTCACGCATCCGGCGTAAAACATCTTTTGTTCGGCCTTTCCAGGCATCATCTTTACCGATAAAAGGTGAATATAAGCTTGGCGATTGTGGTAATCCTGCAAGAATGGCCGACTCAACCAGGCTAAGATCTTTAACAGATTTCCCAAAATATGCCTTAGCGGCTGTTCCTACGCCCCAATAACTACCGCCATAAGGCGCCTCATTCAGATACATAAGTAAAATTTCATCTTTTTTATAACGTCGTTCAACCTCAAAGGCGAGAATTATTTCTTGAACTTTTCTCGTAATCGTCTGCCGGTTTGTCAATAAAACATTTTTAATCAGCTGTTGAGTAATTGTCGAACCGCTCTGAAGACCTCGTCCTAAAAACATATTAAAGACGGCTCTGATCATGCCTGTCTGGGAAAAACCACCATGTTTATAAAAATTTTTATCTTCGATGGCAATCGTTGCCTCTTTGAGCGTCTTTGGAATTTCCTCAAAAGTGACCGGAACCCTGTTTTTATCTTTATACATGTCATAAAGCACTTTACCTTCACGGTCCAAGAAAACTGTTGAGTAGCCTGTCTGTTGAGAAAGTTTGCTTGGTGAAGGAAGGTCTTTTGCATACCAGGCAAATAAAGCAAAAGAAAAAATAAAGCCAATGATAACGGCACCGGTCAGAAAAAATAATAGTCTGGCGATCAGCTTTTGTTTGTCGTATTGAGTTCTGAACCTGAAACGACGGGAAATATACATTATTTAATTATAACAATTTGTTATAATTTTAACGATGAAAATAATGGGTAAAAAAATAAAGAAAAATGATCTATGGAAGATGATCGTCATTATTTCCTCGATTTTATTGATCTTAACGTCATTTGCACCATTGTTTATTAGATGAAAATATTTGAAGATATTCCAAATATCGAAAATCTTCCTAACACAAGTTCTATCACAATTGGAAAACTCAAATCTCTGGATATTAATACTTATTTTGATCTGCTCAATTACTTTCCATACCGCTATGAGGATTATTCAATCATATCTCCTATCGATAAACTACAGCCGGAAGAAATTGTGACTGTCAAAGGAGAAATAACTGAAACAAAGAATCAGTATACCCGTTCAGGTTTAAAAATCCAGAAAGTAGTTATTTCCGATGAAACGGGAAAAATAGAAGTTAACTGGTTTAATCAACCATATTTAATCAGACTATTTAAAGTCGGCGGATTAATTTCCGTTTCAGGTCAGGTTAAACAATTTGGTTTAAAACTTATGATTGAACCAAGAGAATATGAAATCAGCGAAAAACAGATTCATACCGGAAGGTTGATCCCTGTTTATTCGGAAAAAAAAGGTTTATCATCAAGAACAATCCGCGAAAAAGTCTTTGCCATACTAAATACAACCGCAGCGGTTGAGTATCGGGTGGCAGAAACGCTCCCTAAAGAAATTACTTCCTATAACAATCTAATTGACGAGAATACAGCTTATCGGGAAATCCATTTTCCATCTAGTTTTGAAATGAAAAATAAAGCCTTTGAGAGATTAAGTTTTGATGAACTGTTTAATCTCCAACTGTCCAATAATCTAATAAAAATGCATTGGCAAAAAGAAAAGGTAGTAAATAAGTTAACATACGGTATCACTTATAAAAGATTTTTACAGCAATTCATTGACAAACTTCCCTTTAAATTAACAAATGATCAAAAAAAAGTTATTGAAGAAATTATTACTGATTTAAAAAAAACCGTCCCGATGAATAGATTTTTGCAGGGAGATGTCGGTTCCGGAAAAACCGTGGTTGCGGCAGTCGCTTGTTATTTAAGTTTTCTTAATGGTTGCCAGTCAATCATTATGGCGCCGACGGAAATACTTGCTTATCAGCACTTTCAAACAATTAATGATCTTTTTTTAAGTCTCAACACCGTCAGAGTTGGTTTAATCACCGGTTCTAATAAAAATAAAAGCAACGAATATGATATTTTAATCGGAACTCATGCTCTTCTGAATAAAAAACTGAGGTTTAAAAAGGTTGGCTTGGTGGTCATTGATGAACAGCACCGTTTTGGAGTTAATCAAAGAATCATTCTTAAGGAGAAAGCTTTAAACTCTCATTTACTGACCATGACCGCAACCCCTATTCCAAGAACCGTGGCTTTAACACTTTATGGAGAGTTGGACCTTAGTTATATTACGGAAATGCCTCAAGGCCGGTTAAAAATTAAAACTTTTTTAGTTTCTAAAGATAAAAGGGGGAACGGTTACCGATGGATAAAAACCCAGATCTTAGATTTTAAATCCCAGGTTTTTATTGTCTGCCCGCTGATCGAAGAATCTGAATCCGAAACCTTAAAATCGATTAAAGCAGCCAAGATAGAATTTGAAAATTTAAAGAATATATTTACCGGTTTTAAAATCGGTTTACTTCACGGAAAAACAAAAAGCCGGGAAAAGGAGCAAATTATCTCTGATTTTAAAAATAAAAAAATTGATATTCTTGTTTGTACACCGGTAGTTGAGGTGGGTATTGATATTCCGGGAGCGACGATCATGATTATCGAAGGAGCCGAACGGTTCGGTCTGGCCCAGCTTCATCAACTGCGCGGGAGAATCGGACGTTCTAACATCCAGTCTTATTGTTTTCTTTTTACGGAAAATCAAACAGAAAAAACAAAAAACCGCCTGGAATTTTTCAGTAATAATAATTCTGGGATAAAATTAGCCGAATATGATCTTAAAAATCGAGGAGCGGGAAATATTTTTGGAACGGAGCAGCATGGATTTGTCAATTTAAAAATTGCTTCATTAACTGATTATGAACTGATTGATAGGACAAAAAAAGCGGTTGTATACTTTATGGAAAAATATAATATAAAGGATTGGGAAGAACTGAATAATAAAGTAAAGAAATATAATAACACAGCAATATCAAGAGATTAAAAATTACTTAAACGAATTTGTCAGATTATAGATCGGAGTAATTACCGACATGACTAAAAAACCAACACCGACACCTAAAAAAACTAAAATCGTCGGTTCAATCAAGGTCGTCATTGTTTTGGTCGCCATTTCCGACTCCATCTCGAAATATTTTGATAGTCTAAGAAGAGTATCGTCAAGATTCCCGGTCTGTTCGCCTACCTGGCTCATTTGAACTAAAATCGGGGGAAAGATCCCTTCCTGCTCAAAAGCCATTCCCATTGACTGGCCTTTTTCTACTTTTTTACTCACTGTCAAAAAAGCCTGTTGATAAACGGAATTTTCTGTTGAATCAACCACAATTGATAGAGCGTCAAGAATGGAAATACCGGCAGCAATGAGAATTGCCAAAGTTCTTGTTGATTCTACCAGTGCTGAAACGGCGATAATGTGACCAAAAACCGGTAATTTTAAGGAAAATTTATCAAACGATTTTTTTCCGGCCTTGGTACTTAAATATTTTTTACCAAAATAAAAACCAACTATAGCCAAGACCAGCACTAAGGGCCAAAATTTAGTAGAAAAGTTCGATACTGCAATTAGAATCTGAGTTGTTATTGGAAGCTCTACGTTAAAATCTTTATAAAGACCAAGTAACTTTGGCAGGACAAAAGTGACCATAATAAACATGACAATAAACATACCGATAACAATAATAAGGGGGTAGACAAGGGCCCCCTTAAGTTTACTTTTGAATTCTCTTTCTTTCTCTAAATTGTCTGCCAGCCGGAGGAGAATCTCTCCCAGTTTTCCCGAAGCTTCACCGGATTTAACTAAAGCAATATACAGATTGGAGAAAATACCTTTATAATCTTTGAGAGCTGCGGAAAAAGAGGATCCTCCCTTAATTTTTGAGTCAATCGCCTCAATCATTTTTTTAATAGGAAGTTTGGTGGTTTGCTTTTTCAGTATTTCCAAAGAGTCGATCAGGGTTAAACCGGCGTTAAGCATTATTGCCACCTGACGGGTAAAGTCAACAACATCATTAAAATTTACCCTTTGGGTTAAAGAATCAAAAAAACTTAAGTTCAGCTTTTCAACTTTTTCTACCGAAATTGGGAAATAACCGTTTTTCTGCAAAAAAGCGATTACTTCGCCGGAACTAGTTGCTTCAATTTTTTTTACAACTGCTTCTTGATCTTTTAAAGCTTTGTATTGAAAGAGCATAGTTTATACTTTATCTATTTTGATAAATCTTTCTAATTCTCTGGGTCTGATAGCGAAGGAAAATGCCGTTTCCTTGGAAATAGTATTGGCTCGATAAAGATTGAGAAGACTTTTTTCAAATAAAAGCAATCCTTCATTTTCCGATGTCTCAAGAATATTGTTGATCAGATATGTTTTACTTTCTCTGATACTCGTTGAAACGGCCGGGATGTTAACTAATATTTCAACAGCCGGCACCCGGTCAATGGTATTCTGTTTAGGAAGTAGTCTTTGGGAGACGACCATTTTCAGAACGATAGCCAATTGATTTCTGATCTGAATTTGCTGAGTCGGAGGAAAAGTATCAATAATCCGGTCAATTGATTCTGGAGCAGAGTTGGTGTGCAGAGTGGAAAAGACCAAGTGACCGGTTTCAGCGGCCGTCAAAACCAATGAGATCGTTTCAAAGTCACGCATTTCACCGACTAAAATCACGTCGGGATCTTCTCTTAGAGCCGACTTTAGTGCCATACTCCAAGAATGGGTATCCTGATGAAGTTCTCTTTGTGAGATAATAGATTTGTATTTTGGATATATATATTCGATGGGGTCTTCAATTGTGATAATATGTTTTGCATATTTTTGGTTAATTTCATTAACAAGCGAAGCTAATGTTGTGGATTTCCCTTCACCGGTTGGACCGGTAAGTAAAACCAGCCCCTGACGAAAATCAGTACATTGGTGTAAAAAATTGGGAAGATTTAATTGCTCTAGAGTACTTATTCTTGGTTGAATTAAACGGAAACTGCCACAAAGACTATCTTGGGCGTAATAAAGATTTACTCTATAACGGTTATTATTCAGACTATAAGCCAGATCAAATTCCCGATTAGCGACAAGTATTTCCTTTTGTTCATTATTTAAAATAGAAAATAACATTTTTTCTGAATCTTCGGGTGTGACAATAGCTAAAGTGGTCAGCTGAAACAACTCGCCACTGACTCTAATAGTCGGATAATAACCAGGCACTACATGTAGATCAGAGGCCTTTTTTTCATTTACAATCTGTAAAAATTGAGATAATTCCATAAATTAACAATATCAAATTTCAGTTATTAAATGTTTAAGACTTTTTTGTTATTTTTTTATTTAGGTTTCTGCAACTCTGAGCACTTCTTCCATTGTCGTTACGCCATCTAAAACTTTTAAGTAACCATCCTCAATCATTCTAATAAATCCTTCTTTCTTGGCTGTATTTTCGATAGTTTCGGCCGATTCCTGACGCAAGATATGTTGATTGATCGCGGTTGTCACTTTAAGAATTTCAAATATCGCTATTCTTCCTAAATAGCCTGTTTGATTACATTCCGCACATCCCTTACCTTTGCTTAAGATCACCGGACTGTTCTCAAATTTTTTATTGGGAAAAAGTGATCCTAATACAGATTTTATGTTAGCAGTTACTTCTGCCGAGGCAGGATAAGTAACTTTGCAATACGGACAAATTTTTCGGGCAATTCTTTGACCAATGATTGCCGTTAAGACGGATGCAATTAAAAACGATTCACCACCCAGGTCGATCAAACGGGGAATGGCGGTTGCAGCGTTATTGGTATGGAGGGTGGAAAAAACCAAGTGGCCGGTTAATGCGGCCTGAATTGCCAGTTGAGTCGTTTCCTTGTCTCTCACTTCTCCAACCAGAATGATATTTGGATCCTGGCGTAAAAAAGCTCTCAGTCCGGTTGCAAAGGTCAATCCGGCCTGGACATTGATCTGCACCTGATTGATGCCGGCAATCTGATACTCAACCGGGTCCTCAAGGGTAACAATGTTAACCGTCGGTTTATTCAAACGGGAGAGAATTGAATAAAGAGTGGTGGTCTTTCCACTCCCGGTCGGGCCAGTTATCAGAATAATTCCGTATGGTTTTGCGATTGATTCTTCCAACTCTTTTAATTGCGGTCCTCCAAAACCCAAATCGGTCAGTGTTGGAATTCCACCAGTTTTTTTAAGTAATCTCATAACCACTTTTTCACCAAAAACTGTCGGCAGGGTGGAAACACGAAGATCAACCTCTTCGTTCTGCGACCTGAAGGTAAACCTGCCGTCTTGGGGAATTCTTTTTTCATCAATTTTTAATTCCGAGAGAATTTTTATTCTTGAGATTAAGGCTTCATGAATTGTTCTTGGCAAAGATAATTTTTCTTGAAGAATACCGTCAATTCTATAGCGGACTTTAGTCCGATTTTCCTCCGGTTCAATATGAATATCTGAAGCCCGCCCCTTGATCGAAAAGTCTAAAATCGTTGAAACAATCTTAGCAATCGGAGCCTGCTGTAATTGAACGTTACTAATCTGGGTATCTTTTTTTGCTAAATCGGGGGAATATTCTTTTAAAGCATCACGAACTTCAGGTGATAGTCCCTGGCTATAGGAAAGATCGATCTTTTTAAGAATTTGTTCTTTGTCGGCCAAAGATAAAACAATTTTTTTACCGGTTTTTTTCTCCAGAAAATCAATAATTTGCGTATCAAAAGGATTCTCGGTGCCGATATAAATAACAGATTCTTTTGGGTCGAAGCGGTAAGGAATAATTTGATAGCGCCTGGTAATTGACTCGGAAATCATACCGACGGCCTGAGAATCAATCGGGGTTTTTTCCAAATCAATATAGGGGACTTGTTCTATTTCGGCCTGGGCTTTAACGATCTCTATTTTATCCAGATGAGAAAATTGATATAGGTAATCAATGATCGATAGATTTTTTTGCAGACTGGCGACTTCATACTGACCGGCTTCCGTTTCGGTGATCTGTTTATTTTTCAGCAGCTGATCAAGTAATTGTTTTGGAGTTATCTTCATTAATTTAACTATATATAAAAATTATGCTAAAATGCAAGAATAATAATGATTCCTTTATTAATTATTTCCAATAACGAGAAACTTATTAGTGATTATATTAATAAAATAAGAAAAGATAGTTTTTATTCTGTTTTTACTCCTTCATCCAAAGAATATTCAATAGAGGACATAAGAAATTTAATAAAAGAAACCAAGGTTTTTCATCCAAAAAAACGCATTTATTTTCTTGCTGATTTCCATTTATCGTCCATTCCGGCTCAAAATTCCTTTTTAAAATTACTGGAAGAGCCGCCAACCAATGTCCAATTTATTTTAAGCACCGATAATAAAAATAATCTTTTACCGACAGTTGTTTCCAGAACTAAAATCGTTAAATTAAAAGATAGTCGGACTGTTTCAACAGATAAAATTATTCAAAATTATATCAGTGAGTTGGTCGAAAATAATAATTTAAGAATATTAAATGAATCTGATTTCAGTCTATTAAAAAGGGAAGATGTTTTGATCCTTTTTAACCAAATTATTGCATTTTTCCGGAAGAGATTGGATTCAGATAAAAAATCAGCCGGTGTTATAAAAGAAACTCTCCGCTTAAAAAGTCTTTTTGAAAATAATAATCTTAATCCGCAGTTGACGATAGATCAGCTATTGATTTTTATTTGGAAACAATATAATATCAAATTAAAGTCATGAAAAAGTCCTTTACTTTAATTGAACTATTGGTCGTTATTGCCATCATTGGTACTCTTTCAGCTTTATTTCTCCCTAACTTTATGTCTGCCCGGGAGAGGGCCCGTGATTCCCAAAGAAAATCAGACTTAAGACAGATCCAAAAGGCCTTCGAACTTTACAAACAAGATCAGGTCGATTCTTCTTTCCCGGATACTATACCGAAAAAAAATCTTTGCTGGTCAAGTGAGGATGGATGTATTGGAAATATTTATATGAATAAATTTCCCTCTGACCCAAACAGAACTGATAATGATGGTGATTATTACTACCTTCGAGGTACTGATCTGATAACTTACACACTCTGTGCTTGTTTGGAAAATAGTGCCGATCCGGATGGAGTCGATGACGATTGTTTAGTAGATGTGTATGAGTGCAGTAGCGGAAAAAGTTATGTAGTAAATCAACCTTGATAATTTACTGTTGATGTTGAAAAAATTATTTTGTGTTATCATAAAATTATGAAGAAATCGTTTAC
>CAYQTP010000004.1:1541-22342 GCA_964420475.1 uncultured Gammaproteobacteria bacterium | reverse complement strand
ATTTTTCCAGATTTTCAAAAATAGCCATCTTGACTGATGAAAACATTCCTAATTTATTGGCTAATAAAATTAATAAATCTTTAAATAAGGAAATAATAAAAATTATTATTCCAGCCGGGGAGAAAGGAAAAAATATTGAAACAGTTAAAAAAATCTGGGAAAAAATGTTTGGAAAAGGACTTGACCGGCAGTCTTTGTTAATCAACCTTGGCGGAGGGGTGATTTGTGATATGGGTGGATTTGCCGCCTCAACTTTTATGCGGGGAATAAAATTTTTGAATATTCCAACAACTCTGTTATCACAAGTTGACGCCAGTGTTGGCGGAAAGACAGGAATTGACTTTTTAGAAATAAAAAACGGGATTGGAGTTTTTAATAATCCAATTGGAACAATTATAGATGTTGAAACTTTAAGAACTTTGCCAAGACGAGAATTTATATCTGCCTTTGGCGAGATTATTAAACATGGAGTTATTTCCGGACGGAAACATTTTGATTTAGTGACCGCAAAAAAGCCGGAAGAGTTTAATCAAGGTGAGTTAATTAAAATAATCAAACAATCGGTAAAAATTAAATCAAATATTGTCAAAAAGGATCCAAAAGAAAAAGATTTACGAAAAATTTTAAACTTTGGTCACACGATCGGGCATGTAATCGAATCTTTAAGTTGGAAAACGAACAGACATTTATTGCACGGAGAAGCAGTTGCCATTGGTATGGTCGCCGAAAGCCAAATAGCCAATCTTTCAGGAATATTGTTGAAAAAGGATTTTGAAACAATAAAAAAATCTTTAATAAATACTGGTTTACCAACAAGGATTGAAAATATTAACAGTGAAGATATTAAAAAAATAATATTATCGGACAAAAAAAACAATCGGGGAATAATTAAATGGAGTCTGCCAGAAAAAATTGGAGAAGTCTTAGCAAATATTAATGTGCGAGAAGATTTAGTTATTAAAGCGATTAAATCAACAATATGAAAACTATAGAAATAACAATACCAGGGTCAAAAAGCTTAACAAATAGAGCTTTAATAATGGCCAGTCTTACTGATGGGTTAAGTGTAATCAAGAACGCTTCAAAAAGCGAAGATAGCGTCGTACTGATTAAAGGCCTAAAAAAACTTGGCGTCGTCATTATTAAAGAAGATAATCAGTTAAAAGTCATTGGTAATGATGGCAACTTCAAAGCATTCAACGGTCGATTATATGTTGGGAATGCTGGTACAACGACAAGGTTTTTAACGTCATTAATTACCCTTGTTCCAGGTAGGGTTACTATTATTAAATCAAAAAGAATGAAGATGAGACCAATGAAAGAGTTAGATGATGCATTAAAAAGAATTAGAACAGGAAAAATATCGATAAGAGGTAATACCAGCAGTCAATTTATTACAGCATTAATGATGATTGCACCCGTTCTTAATAAAGGTTTGGTCATAAGTATTACCGGACGAAAAATTTCTGGATCATATATTGATATGACAATTGATCTTATGAAAAAATTTGGAGTTAAAATAAAAAAAATTAAACACAATAAATTTATAATAAAAAAGCAATTATATAAACAAACCAATTATATTGTTGAAAGTGACCTGTCGGGAGCCTCTTATTTTTTCGCAGCGGCTGCGGTAACGGGCAAAACAATTAAAGTAAAAAATATTAATCCTAATTCGGTTCAAGGGGATATATTTTTCCCTGATTTATTGGAAAAAATGGGCTGCCAAGTCAGGAAAAATATCAAAAAAAGATGGATTAAGGTAAAAGGCCCAAAAATATTACGAGGTATTCTCGTTAATATGGAAAATATGCCTGACACGGCCCAGACCCTAGCCGTTGTAGCCGCTTTTGCCAAAGGAAAAACAAAAATTATCGGCTTATCAACTTTAAAAATAAAAGAAACTGACAGATTATTGGCACTCAAAAATGAATTGATCAAAATGAAAATAAAAAGTGAGATCACGAGAGACTCAATCACAATTACAGGAGGGAATCCTCAAAAAGCGGTTATAGAAACTTATGGAGATCATCGGATGGCAATGGCTTTTGCAGTGGCAAAATCAAGAATTCCAGAGTTAATAATTAAGAATCCGGGGGTAGTAAAAAAGTCATTTCCGGATTTCTGGGAAAAGTTTAAAAAAATATGAAAATAATTTTAATCGGCTTTATGGGAAGCGGAAAAACAACGGTCGCAAATATATTGGCAAAAAAGTTAAATCTTGAAGTAATTGAAATGGATCAATTGATTTTGACAAAATCAGGCAGAAATAGTATTTCCGAAATATTTTCTTTAGATGGTGAAAGACATTTTCGCAATCTGGAAACAATAGCCGTTAAAGAGATTTCGGAACTTAATAACGCGATAATCTCAACAGGCGGAGGCATTGTGATGAAAAAAAGAAATTTAGAACATCTTAAAAATGGCACAATTTTTTTCTTAAAGACATCATTTGAGATTTTAGAAAAAAGATTAAGGAAAGATGATACCAGGCCGTTATTCAAAGACAAAATAAAGGCCAAAAAGTTATTCAATTTAAGAAAAAATATATATGAAAAATGGGCAGACCATACTATTCTAACTAACAAAAAATCCATTGATGAAGTCGCTAATAATTTATTGAAAAATCTATGAAAATCTCAGCTAAAACTAAAATTTGTTTAATCATCGGCGATCCAGTTGCGCATTCGCTGTCTCCTGCCATGCACAATGCCGGATATGAGGCTTTAGGAATAGATAACCAGTTTATTTTCCTTGGTGCAAAAGTAAAGATTAAAGATGTTGGAGTGGCTGTTCAAGCAATGAGAAAAATGGGAATTCACGGTCTAACCTGTACAATTCCTCATAAGATTGAAGTAATGAAATTCTTAGATGAAATTGATGAAATGGCCGGAAAAATTGGGGCAGTCAATACCGTATTAAATCAAAACGGAAAATTAATCGGTTTTAATACTGATTGGCAGGGAGCAGTTATTCCGTTGGAAAAAATAACCACATTGTCAGGAAAAAAAGCTTTGATTTTAGGTGCCGGAGGAGCAGCCAGAGCAGTCGTCTTTGGTTTATTAAAGAGGGGGGTAAAAGTAAAAATTTTTAATAGAACCAAAAAAAAAGCCATAAATTTAGCTAAAGAATTTGATTGCCTAGCGACTAATTTAAATATTGAATCTGAAATAAAGGATTTTGACATTATTATTAACACGACTGCGGTCGGAATGAAACCATTGGAAAATGAAACACCGATTCCAACGAAATTTATTACCGATAAACAAATAGTTTTTGACATTGTTTATGTTCCTTTTGAAACGAAATTACTTAGAGAAGCAAAAAAAAGAGGTGCAAAAGTTATTCATGGAATTGAAATGCTTTTACATCAGGGAACGGCCCAGTTTGAGATTTATACGGGTCATAAAGCACCTGAAGAAGTTATGAGGAGAGTCTTATATGAAAAAAATTAAAATTTGCACACCAGTTATAGGAAAGACTTTAAAAGAGTTTTTAGAAAACCTTGATCAGGTTCAGGAAGTTTCTGATATGGTCGAATTAAAGGTTGACAAAATAAAAAATTTGAGCAAAAAAGATTTGATATTAATTAGAAAAAAAACGAAAAAAGAAACAATTTTTACCAGTAAACAGAAAAAAATTATTTTACAGGCGATAGATTTAGGTTTTGATTATGTTGATGTTAAATTATCACTAATTCCGAAGCTGAATTTATCGAAACGGAACAAAAATAAAATAATTTTGTCTTTTCATGATTTTAAAAAAACCCCTAAAATTAAAAAATTGACATCGATAATTAATCATATGAGAGAATATAAAATGGGAGTAATAAAAATTGCTACTTTGGTTAATAATGACCAGAGCATTAGAAATTTAATGAGGATTTTATTAAATAAAAGAAAGAATGAAAAAATGATCATAGTTGGAATGGGAGAAAAAGGTAAAATAACCCGAATTTTAGGACCCTTATTCGGTTCGTTTTTAACTTTTGCGTCAACTCAATTTGGCTCGTCAGCACCAGGACAAATAGAGATCATGAAATTAAAAAAAATTTATCAGTTAATTAATTAACTATACATATGGCAGGAAATACATTTGGACAATTATTTCGGGTGATGACCTTTGGCGAATCCCACGGCGGGGCGGTCGGTTGTGTGGTTGACGGTTGTCCTCCCGGACTGACAATTTCTGTTGACGATATTCAAAGAGATTTGAATCGAAGACGCCCCGGACAAAGTAAAATTACCAGTCCGCGTAAAGAAGAGGATAAAATCGAGATTTTATCAGGTGTTTTTGAAGGAAAAACGACCGGAACACCAATTATGATGATAGCCAAAAATAAAGATGCACGTCCGGGAGATTATGAAAAATTAAAAAATGTTTTTCGACCGTCTCACGCTGATTTTACTTATGAAAAAAAGTATGGGTTTCGTAACTGGCGGGGATCAGGACGGGCTTCGGCACGGGAAACTTTGGCACGAGTGGCATCTGGTTCGATTGCTAAAAAATTTTTGAGAGAAAAGCTAGAAATAGAATTCTTAGCCTATGTTGAACAAGTGGGAGAAATAAAAACAAATATTGATTTAAATAAGGTCACGTCCGAACAAATTGAATCTAATATTGTTCGTTGCCCTGACGAAGTGGTTGCTCCACAAATGATTCAATTAATCAATAGATTGAAGCAAGAGGGGGATTCGGTTGGTGGAGTTATCAAAGGATTGATTAAAAACTCTCCCATTGGTTTGGGGGAACCGGTTTTTGATAAGTTATCGGCCGACCTGGGAAAAGCGATGCTCTCAATTCCAGCCGTCAAGGGATTTGAGATTGGGTCGGGATTTGCTGGAGCAATAATGAGAGGAAGTCAGCATAATGACCCATTCTTGACCGATGAAAACGGCAAAATCAGAACTAAAACTAACTTTTCCGGCGGAATTCAGGGAGGAATTTCTAACGGAGAGAATATATATTTCCGAGTTGCTTTTAAACCCGTCTCAACAATCAGAAAAAAACAAACGACGGTAAATCGAAATGGTCAAAGTATTAAATTAGAAACAACTGGCAGGCATGATCCATGTGTTTTACCCCGCGCGGTGCCGATTGTTGAAGCAATGGCGGCCTTGGTGATCATGGACCATTATTTAAGGAATAAAGCACAAAATTTATGAAAAATAAACTTGAAGATTTACGAAAAAAAATTGATAAAATTGATGAAAAAATAATTATTTTGTTGGTTAAAAGAATGAAAATCGTAAAAAACGTTGGAAAACATAAAAAAGAAAAAAATATCCAATTTTTTGATAAAAAACGTTGGCAGAAACTAATCAAGTCAAAAAGATTATTAGCAGTTAAATATAATTTATCAGAAAAGTTGATTGAAGAAATATGGGAGCTAATTCACAATGAAGCATTAAAAATAGAAAAATCTATATGAAAAAAATAGCAATTATTGGAAATGGACGGTTTGGACAGATCCTTTTTAGTTTATTAAAGGACGATTTTTTAGTGTCTGTTTTTGACAGCAAAAACTCTAAAACAGAGAGCGATTTAAGAAAAATATATGATCATAACGTAATATTTTTTGCCGTACCAATTTCTTCTTTTGAGTCGGTAATTAAATTGCACAAAAAATATTTTAAAGAAAATCATCTTTTAATCGATGTTTTATCGGTCAAAATGCACCCAAAAAAGGTTTTTAATAAATATCTAAAGGGATTGAAAACACAAGCTTTATTAACACACCCAATGTTCGGACCGGATAGCAGCAAAAACGGTTTTTCCGGATTACCAATTATTTTAGACGAATATAAAACTGATAATAAGAATTTTTCTTTTTGGAAAGATTTTTTTGTAAAAAAAGGTCTCAGAGCGATTAAAATGTCAGCTCAAGAACACGATCGACTGGCGGCAAATTCACAAGGTGTAACTCATTTTATTGGCCGCTTATTGGAGAAGTTTGAATTGAAACCGACTAAAATTGACAGTTTAGGGGCAAAAAAACTTCAGGAAGTAATAGGGCAGACCTGTAATGATACTTGGCAGCTTTTCAGTGATTTGCAAAATTACAATCCGTACACAAAGTTAATGCGGATAAAATTAGGACGAACGTACGATTTGTTGTACAGTCGTCTATTGCCAAAAAGAGTTAATAGAAAGAAAGTTATATTTGGTATTCAAGGTGGAAAAGGTAGTTTTAACGAAGAGGCAATTTTATTTTATGTTAATAAAAATAAGATAAAAAAATACCAAATAAAATATTTATACACTAGCGAAAAAGTTCTAAAAAATTTACACGAAGGTAATATTGATTATGGACTATTTGCCATTCAAAATGCCGTTGGGGGAGTGGTTGAGGAATCGACACATGCAATGGCAAAGTATAAATTTAAAATAGTTGAGGAATTTCAAATATTAATCCGTCATTTTTTAATGAAACGGAAAGACGCTGATGTCAAACAGATAAAAACAATTACGGCTCATTCGCAAAATTTCCGTCAGTGCAAAAATAATTTGACAAATAAATATTTCAATTTAAAACAAGTCAGCGGTCAGGGAGATTTGCTTGATACGGCAAGATCAGCTGAAGCTTTGGCTAGAAATAGAATTGATAAAAATACAGCTATTTTAGGGCCAAAAATATTGGCGGAAATATATAATTTAGAAATAATTGATAGAGATTTACAAGACATTAAAGATAATTTAACCAGTTTTTTTCTGGTCAGCCGATAATATTTATGAAAACTTTTGAATTAATAAGACAAAAACTAATTAACCAGAAAATTCCTTTTGAAGAGATTAGTTTTACCGTTGAGGCAATTTCTGCGAGAAAAACGGATAGCTCAGTGAACAAAAATTATAATCCAGATAACGCCATTAAAACTTTGATTATTTCGACCAAAGAAGGATACAAGGCTTTAATTTTAAAGGGAAATGATAAAGTTGATGAGAAAAAATTAGATAAAACTGTTGGTAAATGGAGTATTATTAGTCCAAATATTCTTAAAGAAAAATTTGGATTTTTACCTGGTTGTGTTTGTCCTTTGGATCTCAATTTGTCGTTTTTGATTGATAAGGAAGTTGAAGGTCTTGACATTTGGAGTATAGGGGCAGGTGATCCTAAAAAAGGTTTAAATATAAAAAAAGATATTGCACTTTCTTTTATTAAAAATTTTCATATAGTATCATTAACACATATGACAGATTCAAATATTGAAGAACGATTAAACCTTATAAAGCAAGTTGGGGAGGAAATTATTCAGGAGGATGAGTTAAAAAAACTTCTTGAAAGCGGGGAAGAGCTGATTGCTTATGACGGATTTGAACCATCAGGTCAGATTCATATTGCTCAGGGAATTCTCCGGGCAATAAACGTGAATAAGATAACTAAAGCCGGAATAAAATTCCGGATGTGGGTAGCCGACTGGCATGCGATGGCCAATAATAAAATGGGAGGAGATTTGGAAAAAATAAAGATCGTCGGAAAATATTTTATCGAAGTCTGGAAAGCGTGTGGAATGGATTTATCAAAAGTCGAATTTATGTGGGCCTCCGATATGGCTAAAAATTCCGACTATTGGAAGCTCGTCGTTCAAGTGGGGAAGTCAAACGCTTTAAAACGCTTCATCAGAACGGCCGAGATGATGGGAAGGGAGGAATCGCTGGACAAACTGACGGGCGCCCATATTATTTATTCCTGTATGCAGGTGGCTGATATTTTTATGTTGGGTGCCAAAATCACCCAGTTGGGGATGGATCAGCGAAAAATAAATATGTTAGCCAGAGAGGTCGGCCCATTACTGGGGTATTGGAAACCAGTTGTCGTTTCTCATCATATGCTGATGGGTTTGGGAAAACCAGCCAGTCAGGAGGACGACGCATTACAAAGAACAATTGAAATAAAAATGTCCAAATCAAAACCCGACACAGCGATTTTCATGACCGATACGACTGAAGATATTAAAAGAAAAATTAATAAAGCTTACTGTCTTGAAGGGGATATTAAGGAAAACCCGATCCTTGAATATTATAAATATATTATATTTGACTCATTTGATAAATTGGACATTTCCGAAGTTAAAGTCGAAAGACCGGAAAAATTTGGCGGTAATATTTCTTTTAAAATCTATCAAGACCTTGAAAAAACTTTTGCCGAAAAAAAAGTCCACCCGATGGATTTAAAGGTAGTTTTGATCAAATACTTAGATCAGTTAATCGAACCGGTCCGGCGCCATTTTCAAGAAAATCCGGAGGCAAAAAAACTATTAGAACAAGTAAGATCTTTTCAGGTAACGAGATAAGGATATGAACAAAAAACTTTTTGTTGGTAATCTGGATTTTGATGTAAAAGATATTGAACTGGAAGAACTTTTTAAGACAGTCGGCAAGGTTAATTATGCTGAGATTGTTAGATTTTTTGATAAAAAATCAAAAGGATTTGGGTTTGTTGAAATGAATTCGGTCGAAGAAGCCCAAAAAGCAATAAAAAAATTAAATGGTTATGACTTTCGGGGGAGAAAAATCATTGTTTCCGATGCCAGGCAAACATAATATATGTTATATTTTAACAGATGATTATATTTAGAGTTCTGTTATATTTTACTTCGTTTTTTGTTATTTGGTACTGCTCTGGAATTATCATTAAATCGGTTGAAAATATAGCCCAAAGATTTAGAGTAACTCCTTTTGCGATGTCCTTTTTTGTCTTGGGAATTTTGACTTCGATTCCTGAGTTCAGCGTCGGAATAAATTCGATAATTAATAACACACCGGATATTTTTATCGGTAATTTATTAGGAGCATCTTTAATTATTTTTATTTTTATAATTCCAATTCTGGCAGTTTTTGGTAGCGGAGTAAGGTTAGTTCATCAATTAAACGAGAACAACTTGATTTTTTCGCTTCTAGTTGTGGCCTCTCCAGTTTTTTTGATTGCTGATAATGTTTTAACTCGAACTGAAGGAGTATTTCTAATCATAATCTATTTTATTCTTTTCTATTTTATTGAAAAAAGACACGGCCTGATGGAGATACAAAAAGAAAAAAAACAGTTTTTAAATAAAAATTTTTTTGAAGATATAATTGGGTTATTAATTGCGGGAGCAGTACTTTTTTTAACAAGTAGATATCTTGTTACTGAAACAGTATATTTTTCGTCGGTATTAAAAATCTCACAGTTTATTATTAGTTTAATCGTTTTATCTATAGGTACAAATTTACCAGAAATTTCTTTGGCAATTAGTGCAGTGATAAGCGGGAAAAATGAAGTAGCTCTTGGGGATTATTTGGGAAGTGCGGCTGCCAATACTTTTTTGTTCGGTTTGTTTACATTACTCAATGGAAAGAGAGTTAACGTAGGCATTTATTCTTTTAGAATTTTATTTTTGACTCTTTTGGGTTTGGGAATTTTTTATTTTTTTTCCCGCTCGAAAAACAATATTTCCAAAAATGAAGGCAAAATCCTGCTTTTAATCTACCTATTATTTATCCTCTCTCAAATTCTATTTCCTTAAATGGATTATTAGGGCAATTCCGCCTTTAACAGTTATTTTTATTAAAGCCTTGTTAATAATATTACTTATTCCTCGAGTTGAACCAAGTTTTAATGACTCATTTTTTAAAGGATATTCTAATCCAACCGTGATAATACCCTCTAATTTTTCACTGACGGGAATAATTGAGACTTCATCGCCGATTTTACCATTAATTATTATTTGTTTATCCAAAATATAGATTTCTTTATTTCCTTCGACGATCTTGATTTTTATCGACTTATTTTCAGTCTGGGTTTTTACCAGTAAAAAAATATTTGCCATCAGATGGTCGATCCGGTCGCCTAAAATCCCAAAAATATTGATTTCTTGAAATTTTTTTTCAAGACAGTAATCAATCGCTAATTCGGAATCGGTTTTA
Organism: uncultured Gammaproteobacteria bacterium; assembly: GCA_964420475.1. Taxonomy (GTDB): domain Bacteria; phylum Patescibacteriota; class Microgenomatia; order UBA1406; family GWC2-37-13; genus GWC2-37-13. Next base: position 12,436 of record CAYQTP010000004.1, on the reverse strand, counting down.
TCTTTTTTTCTTGGATATTTGATAATGGTAGGGAACAGGCATGCCTGTTCCTTACATATTTTTGTCAGTTTTTTTTGTAATGATTGCGGAGTAGAATCAAAATCACCAATGATAACCCGGGGAATTAAGCCCATCTTTAAAATATAATTGACTCCACCGTCTGCAGCAATTAAACAATCTTCTTTTTTAATAATTTTTTTTGCCTGACTTAGATTTGATAGATTACCGTTGATAAAAACAATCGCCCGTTTCATATGAACACATTTTATATTATTTTGCTTATAAATTATAAAGACATTTGAGATTAAAAGTTGCTTTAAATTTGATTTACTGGACCATGGCCTTTGCCAATATGTAAATTTTTGCCCGTCTTAATTGCTTGGGTAATGTATTTCTTAGCAATTGAAACAGCTTTTTTAAGATTATTTTTTTTAGCAAGCTCGGCGGCAATAACGGAGGCAAAAGTACATCCGGTTCCATGTGTATGGATGGTTGTTATCCTTTTTGAAGAATAAGCAAAATAATCTTTGCCATCAAACAATGTATCGACAGCAAAAAAGGAATTATCCAAATGCCCCCCTTTAATAACAACGTTTTTTGCTCCTAAACGATGTATTTTATATGCAGCTTTCTTTACGTCTGACAGATTTTTAATTAATATTCCTGATAATATTTCTGCCTCAAAAATATTAGGAGTGATCACATATGTTTGTGGTATTAATTTATTTATGAGCAGATCATATGAGCCAGTTTTTAAAAGTCTATTACCGCTTTTTGCAACCATAACAGGGTCAACAACCAAATACTTAATTTTGTATTGATCGACCTTATCAGCGACAACATTAACTACTTCTTTATTGGCAAGCATTCCCGTTTTCCAGACTTGAGCGCCAATATCAGACATAATTGAATCAATCTGAAGAGCAATAAAATTAGGTGGAACGTTAAATATACCCTGGACACCAACGGTATTTTGCGCCGTTAATGCCGTAATTACACTCATTCCGTAAACTTTTCTGGTAAAAAAAGTTTTTAGATCGGCTTGAATACCGGCTCCGGCACTTGAATCTGAACCGGCAATGGTTAATACTGTTTTCATAGAATTATTGCCAACTCCCGGGTTGCTTGAAATGGATTATCTGCTTTTAATACAGCTGAAATTACTGCAATTCCATCGGCAAATTGCATCGTTTGAATTGCGTTTCCCTTATTGATACCGCCAATAGCAACTATAGGAAGTGAGACTGCGTTTCTAATATCTGAAAGACCATGCAGTCCAATGGGCGGATCAGCGTCAGTTTTGGTTTGAGTTGAAAAAACAGGGCCAACGCCCAAATAGTCAGCGCCGTCTTTTTGTGCTTTTATCGCTTGAGCAACAGTACTTGCTGATACGCCAAGAATCATATTTGGTCCTATGAGTTTTTTCACTTTATCCGCAGGCATGTCACTTTGTCCAACATGGACTCCATCGGCGCCAATTATTAGCGCCACATTAACCCTATCATTGACAATAAGGGGAATTTTTCCGGTTGTTAAAATTAATATTTTCCGACCTAAAGCGATCATTTCTTCATCACTTGCGTATTTATCTCTTAGTTGTATCGCGGTTGCACCGCCTTCAATAACCATTTCTACTACTTCAATCAAGGATCGGGGTTTTACTAGCTCTCGGTCGGTTAAGACATGAAGTCCTTTTATTTCTGTACGTGTCATAAACTCTATTCCTACGCTGGCATTACCCAGATCAGGTCGTTTGGGTCTTCCGATTTTATCGGAACTCTCAGCTTGTTTTACAAGCTCCCCCTAATTATTAAGCTATCATTATACTGATAAATAAATTATTTTTGTCAACAATTATATTCTATAAATGATATGGCGTTTTTAATTTAAATTGATAATTTAACAAACGTTTAATAATTTTGTCGGTATTTTTAAATCTGAGTTTCTTTATTTCGTTTAAAGATTTTTTTTGGTCAAAATATAAATGTAAAACCTGATCAGCTTCCCGATAAGTAAATCCGAATTCTCCTTCATCGGTCTGACCGTCCCAAAGCCCGGCAGTGGGGGGTTGATTAATTATTTTTTCAGGAATATTTAGGTACTTAGCCAATTGATAAATCTGGGTTTTATATAAATGGGCGGTCGGTTCAATGTCGGAGGCGGAATCACCAAAACGGGTGAAATATCCAAGCAATCTTTCCGATTTATTTTCTGTGCCACAGACAAGAGCATTTAGTTTCTTGGCTAAATCAAATAATATAATCATTCGGATGCGGGCTATGATATTGCCAAGTAAAATTTTGTCTAAAAAAGGCGAAGATACCAAATTTTTTGCGGTTTTTTGTTTTCCGTCAAAAAATTTCGGTATCGAGCCTTCAACTATGAATTGATCAACAATTGACTTTATAGAAACATTAACAATATTAATTTCTTTCAAATCAATATCTGATTTTTTTCTTGGATTATAGTCCATCTGAACGGCAAAAATATTCTCTGCAGGCAGAGCTTCCTTTAAAAGATAAAGAATGACTGTTGAATCAACTCCTTCTGAAAGTCCAAAGACGACTTTTTCGATTTTTTGCTCTTTAAATGTTCTTTTTAAGAATTCAACGATCTTCTTTTTTTCCTGCTTTGGATTGATTGAAAGCTGATTTTTCATGATTATAGTATACTATTTAAGCGATGAAATATCCTGTTGCCCTGATAGTCGGCCGCTTTCAACCTTTTCATAAAGGCCATCTTTTTTTGATCAAAAATGCCCTGGAAAAGGCCGATAAAATCATCATTGGCATTGGCAGCGCCAATATCTATGATGAAAATAATCCGATTGATTTTGAAACAAGAAAAAAGATTATCAAAGCAGTTTTTTATAAGGAAGATATTGAAGAAAGATTAATTAAAATTGTTGCCCTTGATGATTTTTTTGATGATAAAAAATGGCTGGATAATTTGAAAAAACAGGTTGGAAAATTTGATATAGCATTAGGAAACAATGAGTGGACAAATAATATTCTAGAAAAAGCCGGATATAAAGTGCTCAGAGTTGATTACTTTAAAAGATCTCTGTATGAAGGTTGGAGGATAAGAAAGTTGGCAAAAGAAGGTAAAAAATGGGAAAATAGAGTTCCAAAATACATTGTTTCATGGTTACATGGTTTCATTGTTAAATACAACAATGAAATAATTAAACAATTGAACAATGTTGTTGTTGGAGGAACATTTGACCACTTTCATAAAGGGCATCAGGCTTTATTAACAAAAGCTTTCGAGGTTGGAGAAAAAATAACGATTGGTATTGCTACAGAAGAGATCTATAAAAACAAATTTTTATCTGAAACAATCGAGCCGTTTATGATAAGAAAAAAATCCGTCAGTGAGTTTTTAAAGAAAAAAGGCTGGTTATCCAGAGCAAAACTGATTCCTTTTTTCCATTTTACAGGCGGAGCAGATAAATTAAAAAATATTGATGCGATCGTCGTTTCAAAAGAAACATATTCCAATGCTTTGAAAATTAACAGCTTAAGAGAAAAAAACAAGCTACCTCTATTGAGAATAATTATTATTAAAGATGTTTTGGCTGATGACGGAAAATTGATCAGCTCAGAGAGAATTAGGGCAGGGGAGATAAATAAAGAAGGAAGAAATTTTCAATTTTCAATTTACAATTTACAAAAGAAAGAAATAATAATGCCAGAAAATTTACGTCCAGTGCTGCAAAAACCGTTAGGAAAGGTTTACAAAACAACAGACCATCTCGTAGGGGCGATTCGTAAATTACCCAAAAAACTAACCATGATTATTGCCGTTGGCGATATTATTGTTGATTCATTATTAAAATCAGGGATTGATCCGGACGTAAAGATTATTGATTTTAGATCGAGAAGGAAGGCGATTAAAAAAGACACTCATATAAAAGATAGTCTTTATAAAGATTATCTTTATTTAAACAATCCAGGCACGATTAATCTTAAAACAGCGGAAGTTATCAAAGAAAAAATAAAACTGGCATTGAATAATAAAACAAAGTCCTGGATTGTTATTAATGGAGAAGAAGACTTGCTGGCTTTACCCGTAATATTATTTGCTCCGTTAAATTCTTTAGTTCTATATGGGCATTGGCAACTGGGAATAATAGCCGTTAAAGTTGATGAAAAAATAAAAAATCGAGTTAAAAATATTGTTAAAAAATTTCTTTAGATTTTTGTTAAAATCTAACTTATGTTAATTAAATATCTACCGGCTGAATTTGAGAAAAAATGGGTGGAAAATTGGGAAAAAGAAAAAATATATCAAACAGCTTCGGGAAAAAAGAAGCAATATATTTTGGCAATGTTTCCCTATCCCTCAGGTTCCGGTCTGCATGTTGGTCACGTCCGTAATTATACAGGCACCGACGTAGTCGCCCGTTATTTTAGAATGAATAATTATTCGGTTCTTCACCCAATGGGCTGGGATGCTTTTGGACTTCCGGCAGAAAACGCTGCTGTCAAGGCCAAAAAAAACCCCATGGACATGGTGCCGGAACACATTGTCACATTTAAAAAACAAATGAAGAGCCTGGGTTTTTCCTACGATTGGAATAAAGAATTTTCGACTACCGATCCGTCTTACTACAGATGGACGCAATGGTTATTTATCCAGTTTTATAAAATGGGCCTGTTGTATAAAAAAAATGCCCCGATTAATTTTTGTCCTTCATGTAAGACCGGCCTGGCAGAAGAAGAAGTGTTGGCAAACGGTACTCATGAACGATGTGAAACTAAGATAATAAAAAAAGACCTTCCTCAATGGCTTTTCAAAATTACTTCCTATGCCGACCGATTATTAACGGATTTACAAGGATTAGAATGGCCAAAAGGAATTTTAGAAATGCAAAAAAACTGGATCGGGAAGAAAGAGGGGATAAACATTAGTTATAAAGTTAAAGACAATGATGAAGTTATTACCTGTTTCACGACAAGACCGGATACAAATTTTGGCGCCACTTTTATTGTTATTGCCCCGGAACATAAATTTGTAAAAAAAATTCTGAATTCTAAATCAAAAGAAATAAAAAAATATGTTGAAGAATCAAAAGTAAAATCAGAAATGGAGAGAACGTCCGAAGGCAGTAAAAAAACAGGAGTATTCACGGGATTCTATGCTATTAATAATCTAAACGGTCGTGAAATACCTATCTGGATTTCTGATTTTGTTCTCCCCCAATTCGGGACCGGAGCAGTAATTGGTGTCCCCGGCCACGATCTGCGGGATTTTGAGTTTGCCAAAGAATTTAGGATCGATATTATCCGGGTTGTGGTCGGAAAAGATGGAGACAAATCAAAGATAACAAAAAAAGAACAGGTACAAGAGGAAGAAGGAACAATGATAAATTCAGAGTTTTTAAACGGTTTAGATATTTATACGGCTACTAAAAAAATCATGGATTATTTTGAGAAAAAAGGCTGGGGAAAGAAAATCACCGCTTATCATCTGCGGGACTGGATATTTTCAAGACAAAGATATTGGGGTGAACCGATCCCGATGATTAATTGTAAAAAATGTGGATGGCAGCCACTACCCGAAGATCAGTTACCTCTAGAACTTCCATATATCAGATCATATGAACCAACGGAAACCGGCGAATCTCCGCTTTCCGTAATTTCTGAATTTGTGAATACAACCTGTCCGAAGTGTGGGGGAAAAGCTAAGAGAGAAACCGATACAATGCCAAATTGGGCTGGTAGCTGTTGGTACTTCATTCGCTTCGCTCAAATGAAAAATGAAAAATTAAAAATGAAAAATTTAAGAGAAGAATGGCTTGCCAGCCAAAACATTGGCAAAAGCTGGTTACCGGTCGATTGGTATTTAGGCGGAGCCGAACATGCAGTTTTACACCTTTTATACTCACGTTTTTGGGTCAAGGCTTTATACGATTTAAAGTTACTGGATTTTAAAGAGCCATTTTTACGACTGAGAAATCAAGGGATGGTCTTGGCCGAAGACCATCGGAAAATGAGCAAATCTTTCGGCAACGTCATTAATCCCGATGATGTGATAGATGAATTCGGAGCTGACGCTTTACGGGTATATGAAATGTTCATGGCTCCATTTAATCAGGAAATTTCCTGGTCAACGAAATCTTTACAGGGATCGTATCGGTTTGTAAAACGAATTTGGGATTTATTTCAGATTTTTGTAGGGGACGAATTTATTCGTCCCGTGGATGAGGACAAGCAATTGGTTGTAAAATTACATAAAACAATCCAAAAAGTCACGTCCGATATTCCTGAACTAAAATTTAATACCTCAATCGCTTCAATGATGGAATTTTTAAACGAATATGAAAATAATCCTCAGGGGTTATCAAGAGAGAATGCAAAAAAGTTCTTACAGATCCTTGCCCCGTTTGCACCTTTTTTGACCGAGGAAATCTGGCGTGGAGTTTTTGGAGAAAAAACTTCAATTCACCTATCATCTTGGCCGAAAGTCGAAGGTGAAATAGTTGAAGAAGAAATAATATTACCGGTACAGATAAATGGTAAATTACGTGATACGATCAAAATTCAAAGATCCCTCCTTCGCCAAGGCTTCGGAGGGCAAGTAAATATTGAAAAATTGGTACTAAAAAGTGAAAAAATTAAAAAATATATTATTGGAAAACCAAAAAAAATCATTTATGTTCCAGGAAAAATTATTAATTTTATTGTTTAAATGAATACGGATAGGCAAAAATATTTGGAAGCGTTAAAAAAACAGCTGGAACCTAACATCTTCAATCACTCACTGGCACTTGAGGCCTGTATGGAGGGGCTTTATGACTATTTTCAACAAAATAACCAATTAACCAATAACCAAGCTACCAAAGAAGAATGGCTGCTTTCGGGTTTGCTTCATGATATAGATTTTTCCGGAGAGTTTAAACCAACACATCCTCAGAAGACATTAGAGGTGCTGTCAAAATACAATCTGATGATTTCTGAAACCGTTCATAATATCATCAAAGCCCATGCTCCGGACCTAACTGGGAGAAAACCACAAAATAAAGCCGAATGGTCGATATTTTGCGCCGATAGTTTAACGGGTTTAATTATGGCAGTTGCTTTTGTTTATCCTTCAAGAAAATTGGCTGATGTTAAACTGTCATCGGTTGTAAAAAGATTATTAAAAGAACCAAGATTTGCCGCCGGCACCCGCCGGGAAGATATCAAAAAATGTGTTGACCCGGACGGACTTGATCTGCCGATTGAAAAATTCGTCGAGATCTGTCTAAATTCAATGAAAAATATTGCCTCAGAAATTGGACTCTAATATCCATTATGTTATCAATAATAATTCCAACCTTAAATGAAGAAAAATATTTAGGCCGTCTGCTCCGCCTGATAAAAAAACAGTCATACCAACCTAAAGAAATAATTGTAGCCGACGGTAGTTCAACAGACAAAACAATTTCTATTGCCAGGAGTTTTGGTTGCCGGATAATTAAAGGAGGAACGCCGGCTCAAGGTAGAACTGCAGGTGGAAAAAAAGCTAAAGGAAAAATTCTCCTTTTTTTAGATGCAGACGTAATATTTAGAGGAACAAATTTCTTAAAAAGAATTATTGATAATTACAAAAATGATCAAAATAGCATTGCGTCAGTTTGGTTTGTTTCACAAGAGCAAAATGCTGTAAACAAGTTTATTTGCTGGGCGGCCAATCTCAATAAAAAAATCAACTTAATTATTACGAAGAAATGGCGGGTTATTACTGGGGAGTTCGGCATCTTTATTATTTGCAGCAAGCATATTTTTGACGCAGTCGGATTTTTCCCAACATTTGCAAATAATACTTTTACGATGGAAGACACGCTTTTTTTTAGAGAAGCGATAAAAAAGGGGTTTCAATATAGGGTATTTCCGGAAAAAATATATATGTCAGGAAGAAGAATAAAAAATAAAAATTTATTTAAGTTGTTGGTTTGGGGGATACTAACATTGCTTATTATAATAACAAGTTTTTTAAATCCAAAAGTGAACAACCATATTCTTCGCGGATATGAAGAAATGAGAAAAGGAATTTAGTGTTGAGAAAATCATTGTAATATTTGGTTATAAAATTCAGATGAAATAATCGCTTCGACTTGATAAAATTAATATTCGATTTGCCAGGGCCCATAGCTCAACTGGCAGAGCAGCAGCCTTTTAAGCTGTTGGTTGAGAGTTCGAGTCTCTCTGGGCTCACATTTTTTTGATTTGTTCTAAAACCGCTTCTCCTTCTTGCTCCATTTTTGCCAGTCGGGTGTAGTAATCAGGAAGTTCGTTCAAATGGGCTAGGGCGATCTTTCCGGTTGTCAATGGGTCATCGTTGGTGACATTGGTCACCGGATTAACTGATCCGTGTTCCAATTCCACGTCCATTCCCATCCTGAACTGTTCAACATTAAATTTACTCCAATCGATTCCTAAACTTTCTCCGATTTTTTTAGCCTCCTCAGATGAAAAAGTATGATTTGCCATAGTAGTTTAAATTGATAATTATATTAGTATATAATAAACGAATGAATCCACAAGCTTTTACTTTAAAAAACGGTCTTCAGGTGATTTTTATTGATACAAAAACTTTTCCGACCTTGACGACCCTGCTTTTAGTTGGCGCCGGCAGCCGGTATGAAAACAATAAAAATAACGGAATTGCCCACTTTTTCGAACATATGGCCTTTAAAGGCAGCCGGAAATACCCTAATTCCTTTGTCATTTCCTCGACGGTTGAAGGTTTTGGCGGAGTGTTTAATGCTTTCACGTCAAAAGATCATACTGGCTATTGGATAAAAGCAACAAACAAACATTTTGAAAATATGATCGATGTCATTGCTGACATGATCCAGACGCCGAAATTACTGGAAGAAGAAATTGAAAGGGAAAAAGGGGTAATTGTTGAAGAAATTAATATGTATGAAGATCTGCCTCAACGTAAAGTAGGGGAGACTTTTGAAACTTTGCTTTATAAAGGCAGTCCGCTAGGTTTTGATATTGCCGGAACCAAAGAAACCGTTCAATCATTTAACCGGTCAACTTTTACAAACTATATTAATAATCTTTATCACCCAAATAATGCCGTTCTGGTTGTTGCCGGAGGATTATTTGGTTTACCCCTTTCTGATTATTTAAATATCATCGAAAAAAAATTTTCCGGTTGGAAACCGGGAAAGAAATCATCCTTTACAAAAATAAAAGAGACCCAAACAAAGCCTCAAATGTTAATTAAATACAAAAAAACAGAGCAAGTCCATATTGCTCTGGGTTTTCGGGCCTTTTCTTTTAATGACGACAGAAAATATGCGTTAAATTTATTAGCCACTATTTTAGGCGGTGGAATGTCTTCCCGCTTATTTATCCAGGTACGGGAACGAAGAGGTCTTTGTTATTATATTTCCTCGGGCTGTGAATTTTATCATGACTGTGGTAATTTTGTCACTAACGCCGGTGTGACCAATAATTTAGATAAGGTTAAAGAGGCAATCAAGACGATTCTGGGAGAACATAACAGAGTCAAAAAAGTTGATATAAAAAAAGAAGAACTGATCAAAGTAAAAGAGATTATCAAAGGACGTCTCATGCTTTCGATGGAAGACTCAATGAACATTGCCTCGTTCTTTGGAACCAGGAAAATTCTTCAGAACGAAATTTTGACACCCCAGGAAATTATCGAAAAGATTGAGGCGGTATCATTAAGTGAAATAGTTGATCTGGCAAAAGATATTTTTAAGCCGGAAAAACTCAACCTCGCACTGATTGGGCCGTTTGAGGAAAAAGACTTCAAAAATACTCTCGATCTTTGAATCAAAGTGATAGAATAATCTTGTGAAAAAAATTTTAATAATCATATCAATAGGTTTATTAATATACGGTTTTTCTTTATTTAATGAATTTCTTTGGGATATTGAAGTGATGTTTCAAAAAGCAGGTATTCCGGATGGCGTTTATTTTAGACCAGCATTTTCAGCCGTTTATTCGGGCATTTATAGTATTTTTGGACCGAATCCGTTTTTTTTCCACTTGTTTCAGTTGATCTTTCATATTGCATCAGCGATATTAATCTACTATTTATTTAAGCATTTCTTTAAAGAAACAATCGCACTAATTTTAACAATTATTTTTCTTGTTCATCCCTCCAATGTTGAAACCGTTTCTTTTTCGATGCCAGAGATTTTATTCACTATTGTAGGACTTATCGGAATATTTATATTTATTAGGTCTAAAAACCTTTCAATCACTAAAATTTTTTTATCAACGGTCATTTTATTAATCGCACTGCTTATGAAAGAAACGGCAATAGTTTTTTTTGTTTTGGTTTATTTATACTTACTTCTTTTTAAAAAAAATAATAAAAATATTTTAATAAATTATTCTATCTTTACTGTGATTTTACTGATGGCTTATTTTTTATTCAGACTTTCAGGAGGCGGTCTTTATGTTCAGGAACGGGGGCTTTTCCCGATTATGCGTATTTCTTTAGCAACCCGGCTGATAAATATTCCATCGATTATTTTTTATTATCTTAAAATGTTTTTTTACCCAATGAATTTGGCCATTGCTCAACATTGGGTAATTAAATCCCCAAATTTTATGAATTTTTTTCTCCCTTTAATTTATGAGGCTTTATTATTTTCAGTAGCGATATTTTATATCATAAAAAAGAAAAATAAAATTTTTGTCTTTTTCTTTCTTTGGTTTTTAATTGGACTGCTGCCTCATCTGCAGATTATTCCTCTTAATATGACCGTGGCTGAACGATGGTTATATTTTCCAATGATCGGACTGCTGGGAATGGTGGGAATGGTTTTGAACAGGTTGAAGATAAAAAATCAGATATCAAAGATTATTTTTATTTTAATTACAATTACTGTTGTTTTTATTTTTTCTATCAGAAGTTTT
>CAYQTP010000004.1:0-1531 GCA_964420475.1 uncultured Gammaproteobacteria bacterium | reverse complement strand
GAAAAATTAAAAATTATTTTAATAAGCTTAACAACAATTGTTATTTTTCTTTTAGGTATTAGAAGCTTTTGTCGAACTCTAGATTGGAAAAATGGCCTGATTTTATTCAGTCACGATATTAAAAAAGATAGCAGTTTTGATTTACAAAACAATATGGGAGTGGAACTGTTTAGGGTCGGTCACTATAACGAAGCAAAGAAATATTTTGAAATTTCAACAAAATTAGCCCCATATTGGTGGGTAAATTGGAATAATTTAGGAGCAATTTACGAACGTGAAAAAAACTATAAAAAGGCCGCCGAATACTATCAAAAATCAATTAACAACGGACAGTATTATTTGGCCTATGAGAATTTGGCCAAATTATTCGTTTTGCACAGTAATGATCAAAAAAGAACAGAAGAATTATTGCAAGAAGCTTTAAAATTATATCCGGAAAATAATAACTTACGTCAAATTGCAGCTTATTACAATCAAAATCTGGAACGTCCAGGTCAATAAATAGTTTTAAATTTTTTGATAAATGACAATATCTTGGTTGTGATAAATTTCCTTTAAAAATTTATATTTTTTAAGATTATCCGGTGGATATCCTTCTATTGAGGTCAAAACGACAAAACCAATTTGATTTTTATTCATAAATTCCTTAGCCTGATCTTCGGAAAAAATATTCCAGTAAAATTTAGCGCTTAAATCGGACTTTTGATCATAGTCAGGTTGCTGACCCGGTCGAACAATATAAGCAGTTTTTCCGGAGTAGGTCGATACAATCGATCCCAAAAATTGAGCCGGCGTAGTCAACACTGCACGTTGTCCTGGCACTGTTGCTAAAAATTTGAGACCATCGATCATTCCCTTGGGTAAGTAACTGATTGGGGAAGAGTTCAGGTTTTGATCGTTAAGCTGATTTCTAACAGATTCTAAATTTGCCGGAATAAAAAGGAGGAAAACAAATAAACTGATGATAAAAAGGTGTTTTATTTTTTTAATTCCGGCGACGGTTAAAACAGCAAAAAAAATATAGCCGAACGGGGTTAGAAAACGGGTGTTGGTTATACCTAAAAATGTAGCCAACGATGAAAAAAAGAATAGATAACTGATAAGGATAAAATTAAAAAAAACTATTTTTATAAAACTTAATTTATGAAAATATTCTTTAACTCCCAGCCAAGCGAATAATAAAATCGGACCGGTGGTGAGAAGAACATCAATAAAAGGCGGATGAACCTGCCATGCTAATTCCATTTTTGTTACTACGGAATAATGTTGATTGAAAGAATCTCTGATATAAAGAGTGATCGGAAAAAGTACTGCCAATATAATCCATAAGAAGATAATTCTTGACCAAGACCTTTTCCAAATAAATAGTAAGATTGACGTCAAAAAAAGAGTCACGATCACCAATAAAGAATAGACTGGAGAAAAACTTAATAAAAAAGTCATCGCGCCAACAATTGTTATTATCCGGATAATAAAAGACTTTTTGGACAAAGTTTTTATTTTTTCCAAACTATCGGCAACCAGTATGATG
>CAYQTP010000003.1:14458-24210 GCA_964420475.1 uncultured Gammaproteobacteria bacterium | reverse complement strand
CGGCGACTGATCAACCAGATGAACCCGATCAAGATATTGATAGCCCTCAATCCGTATAAACTCGCCGATTTTATCCTGATAATAACCATCTAAATAATATTTTAAGGCCGGATAGATCGTTTCTGCTACCAGTGAAGATTTTCCTGATCCGGATACTCCGGTGACACCGATCAAATTGCCTAAAGGTATTTTTATATTAATATTTTTTAGATTGTTATGGGTGATTCCTGTAAATATTAACTCTCCATGATTAATTTGTACGGGACGAGCATTTTCGTCTCCTACGGTAATTCTTTTTGTTCCGATCAAATATTGTCCGGTTAAGGATCTTTTTGTTTTTTTCATTTCAGAAAGGCTGCCATTAAAGATTATCTTTCCCCCATTTTTACCGGCCTTTTCTCCCAATTCAATTAAATAGTCGGCTGATTCGATCGTCTCCCGGTCATGCTCAACAATAATCAGACTGTTTCCCAAGTCGCGAAGTTTTTTTAAAGTGGTAATCAAAGAGGCAACATCTTTTGGATGAAGACCGATTGACGGTTCGTCCAAAACATAAAGAACGCCGGTCAGTCCGCTTCCTATCTGGGAGGCCAATCTAATTCTCTGAAGTTCTCCGCCGGATAAAGTTCCCGCCCTGCGGCTCACTGTCAAATATAATAAACCAACGTTATTTAGAAAATTCAACCGGGTTAAAATTTCTTTAATAATCGGTTTAGCAACCTGTTTCTCAAAACCCGATAGGACCGATTCCAGTTTTTCCTTGAAATAATTTATTAAATTATCAATTGATTGATCGGATATCTTGGTAATATTATTTTTATCAATTGTGATTGAAAGGATTTCCGGTTTCAGCCGCTGACCCTGACATTTTGGGCAGGTTTCTTCACGCATATATTTTTTTATTTCCATGGCCATATAATCACCTTGGGTTTCTATATATCTCCGCTCAAGTTCATCTATAATTCCGGTAAATTTTTCAGTTATAGTCGTTGACCGTCCGTAACGGTTGACACCATTAACCCGGTAAATTTTATCCGTACCTTCCAAAAGAATTTTTAATTGTTTATCTGTTAATTGGCTTATTGGCTTATTCATATCTACTCCCTCTTCTTCACAAACCTGTTTGATTAAACGGACATACCAGGTTTCATGAAAAAACAATTTATTAAAAGGCAGAATCCCGCCTTCAAGAATGGAAAGATTCTTATTTAAAATCAGGTTGCGGTCAACGGCAAAAATTGTTCCGATTCCCCGGCAGTTTTCACAAGCACCAAGCGGTGAGTTAAAGGAAAACATTCTCGGTTCAATCTCCGGCAAAGACAAATTACAAACCGGACAGGAAAATTTTTCCGAAAAAAGAAATTGGTTTTTATCGGTTTTTAAAATCACCAGACCATCGGATAAATTCAAAGATTGTTCAACCGAATTGACTAATCTTGATCTTAAATTAGCCTGAAAAACATTATTTTTCATCTCTCGATGGCCAAAGGAAATTGTATCCATCACTACCTCTATATTATGTTTGTTGGATTTAATTAAATTTATTTCATCATTCAAATTAAAAATTTTTCCGTCAACAATGATTTGATTTAATCCTTTACTGCGTAAATTATCAAAAAGCTCCTTGAATTCGCCTTTTTTATCTCTAATAATCGGAGAAAGAATTGAAAATTTGTGCGGTTTTAGTTTTTCCACAAGAATTTTTTTTTCTATCTCTTTATTAATTCTTAAAACAATCTCATCAATCGACATTTTGCTGATTTCCCGGCTGCAATTCGGACAATGAGGATGACCGATCCGGGCAAAAAGCAATCGCAGATAATCAGAAATTTCGGTTATCGTACCGACAGTCGAACGCGGATTATGCGAGGTTGTTTTTTGATCAATGGAGATTGACGGTGATAAACCTTCAATTGAATCGACATCGGGTTTATTCATTATTCCTAAAAACTGGCGGGCATAGGCCGATAAAGATTCAACGTAGCGTCGTTGTCCTTCAGCATAAATAGTATCAAATGCCAAAGAAGATTTTCCGGATCCAGAAATACCGGTAATGACAACCAGCTTATTTTTAGGAATATCGACAGAAATATTCTTTAAATTATGTTGACGGGCACCTCTGATTTGTATATAGTCCATTGTTTTAAATATTTAATCTTTAATAATTTCTTTTACCTTTTCTCTTATTTTAATTGCCAGCTCAAAGTTCAAATTCTCCGCTTGATTTTTCATTTCTTTTTCCATTTTCTTAATTAACTTTTTTTTATCAAATGGGGTCAGACTGTCAAAATCTATTTCATCCAAATATTTAGTGTCGAAATCACGGTCATAAAACAGGTTTTTTTCATCCATTTCGACAATCTTTTCCCTGATCGGTTTATAGATTGTTTTAGGTGTAATTTTATGTTTTTTGTTATATTCTAATTGATATTTTCGCCTTCTATTAATTTCTCCGACCGCCTGTATAATTGACTCAGTCTGGATATCGGCATATATAATTACCTGGCTGGTGACATTTCTCGCCGCCCGGCCCATTGTTTGAATTAATGAAGTCTTTGATCGGAGAAACCCTTCCTTATCTGCATCTAAAATCGCAACCAGTGTCACTTCAGGCAGGTCCAATCCTTCTCTTAGTAAATTTACACCAATTAAAATATCAAAACTTCCTTTTCTTAAGTTTTCCAAAATGTTTGACCTTTCCAGTGTCTTAATATCGCTATGAAGATAGGCGGCATTAATTTTTTTTTCTTTTAAATAGACAGATAGATCTTCGGCCATTTTTTTAGTCAGTGTGGTCACTAAAACTTTTTCTTTTTTCTTAATTTTTTTTTCAATTTCAACAATCAAATCCTGTACTTCGTTTCTAGCCGGCCTAATAATTATTTCCGGTTCAATAATCCCGGTTGGTCTGATTAATTGCTCGATAACGCCATCTTTTTTCGATTTTGCCATCTCCCATTCATTCGGTGTTGCCGAAACATAAACTATCTTTGGGGCCATCGGATAAAATTCTTCAAATTTGAGCGGACGGTTGTCAAAAGCGGCCTTTAACCGAAATCCGTAGTCAATCAACGTATTTTTTCTCGAATAATCACCATTAAACATTCCGCGGATCTGCGGCACCGTCATATGCGATTCATCAATAAACAATAACCACTGATCTCCATAAGCTTTGTTAAAATAATCGATCAGACTGTAAGGCGGGTCGCCGATTTTTCTTCCGTCAAAATAGCGGGAATAATTTTCAATACCGTTGACATAGCCTACTTCTTTGATCATTTCCAGGTCATAATTGACTTTACGCACCAGTCTCTGCATTTCGACCAATTTATTTTTCTTTTTTAATGCTTCTGATTCTCTTTTAAGATCACTCCGTATTTGTTGCTCAACATTTTTAAAAACTGCCGGATCCATCAAATAATGTTTGGCCGGATAAATTATAAGCTTGGTTATCGATGATTCTTTATCAATTTGTTTGCCTGTTAAAGGTTCAAACTTTTCTATTTGTTCAATAACACCGTTGTCTAACGTTACGCTGTAGCCGATATCTTCATAGGCCGGATAAATATCAATCCTGTTCCCCCTTATCCTAAAAGTACCTCTTTTAAAATCAAACTCGCTCCGGTCATACTGCAGTTCGATCAAACGGCGGCTGATACTTCTTAAGTCAATTTTTTGCCCTTCTTCCAATTCTGAAACAAAACGTCCATATTCAACCGGTGAACCTATATTATAAATGCAGGAAACGGAAGCGACTACAACAACGTCATCCCTTGTCAATATATTTGTCGTTGATTTAAGGCGGAGTTTATCGATCAATTCATTTATCTGGGCTTCTTTTTCAATATAAGTATCTGATGCGGGCATATAAGCTTCCGGCTGATAATAATCATAATAGGAGACAAAATAAGAAACGGCATTATCCGGAAAAAAATCTCTAAATTCCTGATAAAGCTGGCCGGCTAAAGTTTTATTATGAGAAATGATTAGAGTTGGGAGTTGAAGTTTTGTAATTACATTTGCTAAAGTAAACGTTTTGCCTGATCCGGTTACACCCAGCAGCACCTGATCTTTTTTACCCATTTTAATACCGGCAATTAGTTTTTCAATTGCTGCAGGCTGATCTCCGGTTGGGGAAAATGTTGATTCTAATTTAAACATAAGAGCAACCAATAATTTTACACCACTTTATAAGAATTTAACAGTTATAATGATAAAATGGATTTTATCAGGTTCCTGATCGACTTTATCATTCATATAGATGTCCATTTGGGACAGATTATTTCTCACTACGGAGTTACTACCTATGCAATTTTATTTTTGATTATTTTTATGGAAACAGGGCTGGTTTTCACCCCTTTTTTGCCCGGTGATTCGCTTCTTTTTGCCGCCGGAGCTTTTGCCGCCTTAAATTCTTTAAATATTTGGCTATTATTTCTTCTAATGAGCGCCGCTGCAATTCTCGGCGATACGGCTAATTATTGGATAGGATATTTTTTTGGTAAAAAAATCGTTGCCCACCCGAAAATTCCGATCGATGAAGGCCACATAATAGAAACTCAAAAATTCTTTCATAAACATGGCGGTAAAACCATAATCCTGGCCCGCTTTATGCCTTTTATCCGTACTTTTGCCCCTTTTGTAGCCGGTGTTGGGAGAATGAAATATCAACGCTTTTTTTCTTACAATATAATTGGTGGAATAATATGGGTAAGCATTGCCACTTTTTCCGGTTATTTTTTTGGCAATATGGAATTTGTTAAAAATAACTTTTCTCTCGTAATCCTCGGCGTAGTTTTGATTTCTCTTGTCCCAATATTTATTGAAATATTTAGGAAAAAAATATTAAAGGTTAAATAAATATTATGCTTTATATTGTCTCAACCCCCATCGGGAATCTTGATGATCTGTCTATCCGTCAAGCAAAAATATTAGCTTCTTCGGACATAATTCTTGCCGAAGATACCAGATCGGCCAAAATTTTACTTGATGCAATTAAAGGACATTTCAAGTTGCATGTCACCTGTTCAATAATATGGTCTTATTACAAAGAAAAAGAATTTGAAAAACTTCCAGAAATCATTGATCTTCTAAAACAGGAGAAAAAAATTGCTCTTATTTCCGAGGCCGGCACTCCCCTAATTTCTGATCCGGGTTATCTTTTAGTTAAATCGTGTATTCAAAGAAATATTCCCATTACCGTCATTCCCGGCCCTTCGGCGATAACAACCGCCTTAATCTATTCCGGATTTAATCCCCAGGAACATATGTTTCTCGGTTTCTTTCCAAAAAAGGAGTCCCAACTGCTTCAATTAATCAACAGATTAAAACAAATAAAAACCATCTTTCCGGAAATGATTTTTGTTTTTTACGAATCACCTCTGCGAATCAATAAAACGTTAAAATGTTTTATCGCATCAAGGTGGGAACCGGAAATTATTATCTGCCGGGAAATGACAAAAAAATTTGAGGAAATAATCCGGGAACCGATCAATGAGCTAATAAAAAAAGATTATAAAGGAGAGATCACCGTTGTAATCAGATAACAATTTCTTTCAATATTTTTACAGACTTATCCATTAATTTTTTTTCTTTATCAGACAACGGCACTTCAAGGATTTTTTCTGCACCGTTTTTTCCAATGACGCAGGGAACACTTATGGAGACACCTTGATAGCCGTACTGGCCGGTCAGCGGAATAGAAACCGGATAAACCCGCTTTGTATCTTTTAAAACCGAATCGACAAGTTGATTGATGACGACACCGATTGCATAATAGGTTGATCCTTTCGCGGCAATAATCGTACCGGCGGCTGTTCTCGCTTTTAAAAAAGCCTCCTGAATTTTTTTTGATGAAAATCCTTTTATTGTTTCCAGCGGCTGTCCGCCGATATTTGCATGGGAAACCGTCGGAAAGGAACTGTCACCATGTTCACCTAAAACATAGGTGTGAATATTTTTCGGGTTTATTCCCAAAAATTCCGATAGATGAAACCTGAAACGGGCTGAGTCCAAACTTGTCCCGCTTCCGAATATTTTTCCGTGGGGAAGTCTTAAAAGTTTACTGGCTTGATACGTTAAAATATCGACTGGATTGGTAACCATTATTATCACACTGTCCGGCGAATATTTGATCACCTGAGGAAGAATTGTTTTTATGACTTCTAAATTACTTTTAACCAAGTTAAGCCTTGATTCACCCGGAAGTTGCGCCCGGCCGGCCGTAAAGACGATTACGTCACTGTCTTTTAAGTCCTTATATGATTTTGCGGCGGTTATTTTTGTTGTTCCTAGAAAAGTGAGACTGTGTTCAAATTCCAGCTGTTCCCCTTTCATTTTATCGGTGTCACGGTCAAAAAGAACCAATTCCCGGACCGTATTTTTAAGTAGCATGGCAAAGGCGGCGCTCATCCCTACATGACCACCGCCGATTATCGAAACTTTTCCATTCATAAATTGAGTATACTGAAATTACTCGCCGATTCTTATATAAATATTTTTTGAGCCGGATATCTTCGTTAATAATCTATAATTATTTAAAATATCTTTAAAATTTCTTATAGATTCCAATCTTCCATTCCAGGGAATAATTAATTTTGGTTTATTGAAAGCAATTATTTGCTTGAATTCTTCTGCAGATAAATTATTAGAATTGATTCTTACTTGGGATATGTCGGATAATGCCGGTGGCGGCAGCCGGCCGGATAATCCGGTTAGAATTTCTTCATCACTAATGATAACATCATCGATGTTTGAATATTCTTTAATTATATCGATAGCTTTTTGTTGTTGATCACTGATAAGTTTTGATGAAGTACTGATTGAAATAAAAATACGGCTTATGAATGCAATAATAAAACAAGCAAGAATTATAAACCTGTATAATTTTTTGTTTTTAAAACGATAAACTATTAATTGTGAAAATAATAGAACCATCGGCACCGTCAATATGGCTAAATGATGAGGAAATAACGGCCGATAAAAAATAAATATTATCAGGACAAAAATCGCCCAGGTAAATATAATATTCAATGGATATTTAATAAAGTTTCTTTTTAACAAACTCAAAAACAAACTTCCTAAAATAATTAATGATAAGAGGGCATCCTTTTTTAAATAGTCAAACAATATTAATACAGGTTGAGAACTCGTAATAGCTTGAAATCTTAATAATATTGAATCGTTAAAAACTTCTTTTATACCAAAAGGAAGGATAAAAATAAGAAAAAATCCCAGACTTATTGTTAAAAATACAAGGATCAGATTAATAATATTACTAATTGAAATTTTCTTCTCCTTAAATAATAAGAATAAAATTAAAATAAAAGTGGGGAAAAAAGTGATATCTAATTTTGTCCAAAAGGCCAGATTAATAAATAAAACCGAAAGAATAAACCAAAATAAACGTCGGAATTTACTGAATCTGATCAATGACGCCATACTTAAAAGAGAAAAGGTCGAAATAAGAATATCCGACTGAAACGTTAATGTCTGATTATAATAAGACGGAATCAGAAATAATAAACTAATCGATAATAAGCCTGTCCATTTATTCTTTAGTTCAAAACTGATCCACATAATGGCAAGAAGACCAATTAAAGACCAGAGCCCAACTGTTAACCGGGCCGACTGCAATGTCTTGCCGAATAAAACAAATCCGGGATAGATGCTCAGTAAAAAGCCTGGCGGTTGGGAAAAAAAGGTTTCCTTATAAGCCGGGCGACCTTTATTTACAAGTAGGAAAGATGTTAAATATATTCCTTCGTCATTATCTTTTACAGGATGATTTATTAATTTAAACTGGGTAAAGAATATTACCAGTAAAAAAATTACCGTTATAAGAATAAAGCTTTTATCTTTCATCCCTAATATTTTACAATATACGTAATCATGTCTGATAATATTTCCAGTAAAACACGAAATACCCTTATTGATTTGTTAAGAATTATCTTGACGGTTCTCGTTGTCAATGTCCATATTAGGATTATTACCGGAATTAAAACGAATTTTTTAGAATCTTATACATGGTTCACCGTCCCTTTGTTTATTGTTCTTTCTTTTTATTTTTTTAATAATAAGCCTTTGATTACGAGGATAAAGCGGCTTTTTATCCCGCTGGTTTTTTGGTCGGCGGCCGGCTTTATCATCCATCCGAATTTATTGAGTATTAAAAATATTTTTTTACAAACCTTGACCGGACATGTAGTCGATACTCCATTGTATTATTTGATATTACTGATCTGGTTTACGATCATATATCGGTTGATTTACCGGTTTCCCTTCAATCTTAAAATATTCATTTATTCTTTAATTATTTTAACTGCACTTTTTCTTGAATATTCACGGATTAATTATGGTTTTTTCATACCCCAGATTGAAGTAATAAAAAAAAGTTACGGTCGCTTTATTGAATTAATTAAATATCTCCCGATTGGTCTAATGTTTGCCTATTTAAAGAAAAAGATAGATAACAATAATATATTCTTAATCTTTTCAATAATTCTACTTCCAATATATGTTTCTTCATTCTTTATTCCCCAGCCTTTAGACTTTCATTTTTCAGGATTAAAAATACTGGTCGGCTCAATAATGATCTTTTCTTTGGTATTAGGCTTGTCAAATTTTAAATTTAATAACAAAGTAAGCAGGATCATTAATCTACTCGGAAAATATTCTTTTGGAGTTTACCTGTCTCATTATTTAATACTTGAAATAATTTTGAGGATCAATCCAGCTTTAAAGTCATTTATTGCGTTAAATCAAATTACATTTTTATTTTTTTATGTGATGAGCTGTTATATCTTTTATCTTTTATTTGATTTTTTAACAAGGCAAAAATTTTCCTACTTGGTTAGATAAGAAATATTTGCATTATTTTTTTTTAGGTACTACAATAAATCAGATATGAAAATTCTTGTGGTTGATGACGATGTCTCTTTTAGGACTTTATACAAACAGATATTGGAAGCTGAAAATTTTCAGGTTGAGACAGCAGATGATGGAGTACAGGCATTAAAATTGCTTCAAGAGGGTGGTTATGATTTGGTTCTTCTTGACTTAAAAATGCCAAAAATGGATGGGTTTGCCACCGTTGAGAATTATAAAAGAACGCCTCCAAAGACTCCAAACGGACCAATTTTTTTTCTAACGAATAGCGAGGATGAAATAACGATTGCAAAATGTGTTGCTCTTGAAGCTCAGGGATATTTAATTAAAAGTCATTATACTCCGGATAAGCTTGTTCAGGAAGTAAAAAGAATTCTTGAAGCCGAAAAAGCTAAAATTGCCAAATAACCTACATTATTTGATAAAATAGAAGGGTGTAAATGTTACCAGAGGTACCCAAGTGGCCAACGGGGGCAGACTGTAAATCTGCTGGGTTTTCCCTTCGGAGGTTCGAATCCTCCCCTCTGGACATACATATATTAGACCGTTAAGATATTAAAAACTAATAAACAAACTTCATAAATTTTGACCCGATAATTCAGTTTAGTACTTTAGATTTGGCATAGAAATAATATTAGATAATAGATTTTTCCTCCTTGACATTGCCATCTCTTAAGTTTTATAATGAATAGGTATTCATAATATAAACAGGAAGGAGGTGATAATTATGCCAGCATTTGACGGAACAGGTCCACAAGGACAAGGACCAATGTCAGGACGAGGAATGGGAAGATGTGGTGGGGGAAGAGGTATGGGTCGAAGATTTAGATTTGGTTATGGCCGAGTAAACCGAGGATTAGGTCGAT
>CAYQTP010000003.1:0-14448 GCA_964420475.1 uncultured Gammaproteobacteria bacterium | reverse complement strand
TCAAAAGCAGATTTAGAAGATTACAAAAAATCTCTTAAAGAAGAAATGGAAGAAGTCGATAAAGAAATAGAAACAGTTGATAAAAACCAGGAGTAAAAAAATGAGTCCCTGCTTAGTCAAGACTAAAAACGATAAAGACTAGGCAGGGACTTTACTAATTATTCTACCACAAAATATATGAGACCTAAAATCAAAAGGTGTTTGCGATTTAAACCAAATGTTCATTATTTTAAACCACAAGGCATTCCTTTGCGTTATCTTGAAGAAGTTATTTTATTACCTGATGAGCTTGAAGCACTTAAACTTTATGAAGTTGATGGATTAGAGCAGAAACAGGCGGCTTTAAAGATGAAAATTTCTCAACCAACCTTTGCCAGAATATTAAATATAGCTATAAAAAAAGTGGTTTTGGCAATAATAAAAGGAAAAGCAATAAAAATCGAAGAAAAATAAATTTATTATGTTAAAAAAAATATTATCGTCTTTTTTTTCAGTTTTATTTTTACTAATAATTTCTGTATCTGTTACGGAAGCGGCAAATTCTCTACAGATCTATTTCTTTTATGGCACTGGATGCCCTCATTGTTCACAGGTTGAAGAATATTTTGAGAAAGAAAATATTTATACAAAATATCCCGTCATTAAAAAAGAAATTTATTTTAATAAGGATAATGCTCTATTATTTAATACTCTTTTGGATAATCTAAAGATATTAAATAATGCCAGAGGTGTACCGACGGTAGTTTTAGGCGACAAAGCTTTAATAGGTGATAAACTGATTATTGATAATTTTATAAATGAAGCTGACAAATATTTATTAAACAACAGTGAACAATCAAAAAAAGATATTCCATCAGATACTAAAGAACAAAAGTTAAATTTAACTTTATTTGCAGTTATTATGGGAAGTCTTGTTGATGCAATTAATCCATGTGAATTTGCCGTTCTTATTATTCTCATGACCACGATACTGTTAACAGGAAACGCTAAAAACTCTCTTAAATCAGGATTGGCTTTTTCTGCGTCCATATTTATCTCTTATTTCTTAATGGGACTGGGACTTTACAAAGCTTTAAGTTTAGGCGGGTTTTCAAACTTTTTTTTCAAGATTGTAGGTTGGCTGGCGATTATTTTAGGACTTTTCAATCTAAAAGATTATTTCTGGTATGGTAAAGGTTTTTTAATGGAGGTACCTTTATCTTGGAGGCCAAAGCTTAAAAGTTTAATCGGTTCTGTCACAAATCCAAAAGGTGCTTTTTTAATTGGTTTTTTAGTTAGTTTATTTTTATTACCTTGTACCAGCGGACCTTATATTGTTATTTTAGGAATGCTGGCAAAAAGAGTTTTTGATTTTCAGGCAATTTTATATTTACTTTTATATAACCTGATATTTGTTTCCCCCATGATTCTAATTTCATGGATGGTCTTTAAAGGATTTGATCCAAATAAAGCTGAAGAAATTCGCCAAAAACGTTTGAGAACCCTTCATCTTATTGCCGGATTGATTATGCTTGTTATGGGTTTTGTCCTTTTAAAAGGTTGGATTTAATATGAAAAACATATGAAAAAACTATCTAATCTGACATAAAATGCCTAAGTTTTTAAACCTCCTATTTTAGTTAACCTTTTAATTAATGAAAGAAAAATAAGAGTTGTTTGTATTAATAATAGAAAGGAGGTGAATAATATGAACAGAAAAACAATTTTAATTGGACTATTGGCTTTGATTTTAGGAGGTTTGGTTATATCTCCAAAAATAACAGAAGCTTATCAAGGAGATCCAAATGTTAAAGGTCCTAACTATAGCGTAGAACGTCATACAGCTATGGAAAAAGCCTTTGATAATAAAGACTATAATGCTTGGAAAAATCTGATGCAAGGTAGAGGCAGAGTAACACAGGTTGTTAATGCTCAAAACTTTGCTAAGTTTGCCCAGGCTCATGAATTAGCCGAACAAGGTAAAACTGCTGAAGCAAATAAGATAAGAACCGAAATCGGATTAGGTTTACACGATGGAACAGGCAGAGGTCAGGGAATGGGACAAAACAGAATAAATAAATAATTCCTATTCTTTTCAGGCTCTCATCATTAAGGGGTGAGAGCCTGTTAGATAGGTATAATAAAGATATTAAAATGAAAGACTTAAAAAAACTAAAAGATGAACAAATAGTTGAAATAGTAAGAACCAAAGATAAAGAACTTTATCTTGAAATTGTGGTACGATATCAAGAAAAATTATTAAGATATGCATTGAATTTGATTCAAGATAATTCAAAAGCCGAGGACGCTGTTCAAGAGTCTTTTATTAAAGCATTTATTAATTTAAATAGTTTCAATCTTAAGATGAAGTTTTCCAGCTGGATCTATCGGATTGTTCATAATCAAGTAATGAACACTTTTAATAAATATAAAAAAGAACTGCCACTATTAGACAATATTGATTTTGATAGTGAAAAGAATTTAGAACTTGATTTTACAAAAAAAGAAATTCAGGAAAAAGTAAATAGATGTATTAATAAAATGTCTTTTATATATTCCGAACCTTTATCTCTATATTATATTGAGGAAAAGTCCTATGAAGAAATAAGTGACATTTTAAGATTACCAGTTGGCACGGTTGGCACAAGAATCAATCGTGCTAAAGTTATGATGAAAAAAATATGTCAAAACATAAAATAGATATTACAAAAAAAGTAATGCTAAAAATAAAAACAGAACAAATTAAGATGAAGCCGAAATGGTATTTTTTGTTAGGGTCGCTATCGATATTTGTCGCACTTGTGGGATTAGTTATCGTTACAATCTTTTTAATAAGTTTAGTCACTTTTTCTTTAAGAACCCATGGTCCAATGGGAGTAGTCCGTTATCAACAAATTATTTCAAATTTTCCATGGTGGGCTCCGATCGTTGTTATCGTTGGATTAATAACAGGAGTAATTTTATTGAAAAAATATGACTTTTCTTATAAAAGAAACTTTTTATTTATTATTATAATTTTTATTTCCGCTGTATTATTAGCGGGAATATTGATAGATACTTTAGGTTTTGATAATCTGTGGATAAAAAGAGGGCCAATGAGAAGATTTTATCAGCAATATAATGGTGATTATAATCAAGAATGGAATAATAATGGTCGAGGAAGAAGAAATTTTCAATAAATTTGTGCATAAAAAGTCCTAAACATCATCCACAATTCTGGACACATTTTTTAGAATCTTGACAATAGAATAAAATTTTGTTTATACTAAAATAATTATTAATTAATTTTTTTAAAACTATGGACGACACACAAAATCCTAATCCAACACAACCGACAACACCGCCCGCGACGACGCCTAATGAGCCAGTTAATCCTGATGTTCCGCAAAACCCAACTATCCCACAGGAACCAGCGATAACTGAAACGCCTCAAACGCCGACTGAGACGCCACAGGCACCAACAGATAAACCGCCGGCTGTCTAAGAAGATAAATGCAATTATTTCTTGGATTTGTTTCCGAAGATATTCCGTAGGTCAATACCAAAATACGCAAGCGTAGACAATAAAAGTAATGTTGCCGTAGCCTCATCAAGATTTCCGATAAAAGGAAACGTATCCGGTATGAATTCAAAAACTCCAAATCCCGGATTTATTAAATAAATGAATGATAATATTCCGATAATGCTTACAATGATTGATTTTATTTTTAAAGATACCATAAATATTATCTTACAGGTAAATGAATTTATATAATACTAATACCTATTTAATTAATTATAATTAATATCACAATATTGAAAAGCGTTAATTTAATATAAATAAGGAGGTGAAAAATATGTTAAAAGGATTTAAAGATTTTATTTTAAAAGGTAACGTTGTTGATATGGCTGTTGGCGTTGTCATCGGAGTTGCTTTCGGAGCTGTTGTCACTGCGATGGTAAAAGATCTGATCACACCATTAATCGGTGCAATCGGAGGAATAACAAATTTTTCAAGTATATATTTTACAATTAACCATAGTAAGTTTATGGTCGGAGATTTTATTAATTCGCTTATCTCCTTTCTGACCATCGCCGTTGTGATTTATTTTTTTGTTTTAGTTCCGATAAATAAAATTACGGAAAAGATGAGAAGCGGCAAGAGGGTTGATCCGACTGAAAAAACTTGTCCTGAATGTTTAAGTTCAATTCCGATAAAAGCCAAACGGTGTAAATTCTGCACAACTTTAGTCAGGTAACGAGAATTGGAGATTATTGGCCGGATAGAATAAACATTGTCGGGCGATATTATTGGCAAATTCCAGTGATTTTTTAATATCTCTAGTTAAATAATATTTGTAACCAAAAGACGCACTGAATATATCTCCGGAACCCACTGAATCAATAATGTCTTCAAGCTTTACTTTCTCAACAGACCGATGAATAAATTCGTTTTTATAAAAACATGAGGAGCCTTTTTCTCCCAGTGTCATTATTACATGAGTTTTCTCTGACCACCTTTGAACCAATCCTTTTATATTTCTATGATCCTGTTCCGATACGACAATAAAATCAAATAGTGAAATAATTGATTTTGCTTCTATAAAATTTCTCTGGATAACATTATTTTCTTTATCAAATGACCGGTAGTATCCCTGGGGTAGCAGAATTTTTAAACAATTTGATCGTGCTGTTTTCAATAAGTTTTTTACATACTGGCTGGAATAATCAGGAATTAAGGGTGCCAAGAAAATTACATCGGACTTTGATATTATTTTTTTTAATTTATTTTCAATAGGTAATGGTTTTGTATATTCTCGGTTAAAGGCTTTTTGACTTCTTCCCTTTCCATGAGACTTGTTTTCGTATATTAATGTCCAGTCACCAGTCGGTTTTTTTGGAAAGATATTTATTTCTTTTGTATAGGTTAAAAAATCAATTCCGTATGGAGCGATAACATTTACTAAAACTTTGGGAAATTTTTTATAAATTTTACTCATAAACACGGCCGGGCTTCCTGCTGTAGTATATGTCGTATGCTCCGAGATATTATTATCAATACAAACATGGCCGATAATTGAGATGTTCATAAATAGATTAGATCGTATAAACTGGATTCATTTTTTAAGGTGTTGGGGTTGGGGTTGAAGTTAAAGTAGGAGTCGGGGTAGTATCTGTCGCTTCAGTTGTCGGACTGGGTGTAACATCTTTAGAGGCTGTCGGAGTTGCTTCTTCAAATATCTTTCCTCCTGTGGTAACGATGATGTCAAATTCGCTATCCGCATCAAGCTGTGTGGACTCGATCCTAATTTTGTCAAAAACAGTTTTTAAAGTATTATTTATATCACTGGCGGTATCTTCAAAACCTTCCCGCGCAGCAATTGTTGTCACCGTATTATCAAACTCTTCCGCATTGGCAGTTTTGATATTGTCAGGATCATATCCGGATTCTTCAAGCGCTTTAACCGCCGTCCCCGCCTGACCTGGAGTACCGGTACCGTTTAATACCTGGATCTTGACAGTTTTTTTATCAATTTTAGGTTTTTCCGTGGGCGAGGGTTCTGTAGTCACGCTGACGGCGACTTTAGTTTCTTCCGTCTCCCGAGATTGTCGGAGCATTAAAAAGGCGCCGATAAGTATGGCAATAACGATAACGACGCCAACCATAATGGTTTTTTTATTATTTTTTCCCTCTCCCGGCTGATTTAGATAAGGTGAAACTGGTTCTATCATAACTTTAAGGTTTGTCTATTACTTTTATACCATTATTTTTTAATATTGCAAGTGCAAAAAATTATTTAAGCTTTACTTCTGTTGTATGTTGATTGGATAAGAAAAAATCTGTATAAATAGATTAATCATGAAGAAAAAATTTAAAAAAATCCGAAAGATTATAATTGACGATAGCATGTTTAAAATGGCGGTAGAAAATGCTTTTAATCACATTATTATAACCGATCCTGAAGGTAAAATTATCTATGCTAATAAAGCGGTCAAGAAGATTACCAATTACAAACCTGAGGAAATTATCGGTAAAACTGCGGCAGTTTGGGGCAATCAAATGCCGAAAGAATTTTATAAAAAACTTTGGCGGAAAATCAAAATAGAAAAAAGGCCTTTTTCCGGAGAAATTATCAATCGCAGAAAGAATGATGGACAGTATATTGCCAAAACTGTCATTTCCCCTATTTTAAGACATAATAAACTCATCGGTTATATTGGCACCGAAGATGATATCACCAAACAAAAACAGATCGACAAAATGAAGAGCGACTTTATTTCAATCGCTTCTCATGAACTAAGAACGCCTTTAACGGCAATCAAAGGGTTTATCTCCATGATCTTGGATGGTGATTTTGGTCAGATTAATAATAATCTTGCCTCTCCTTTAAAAGATATTGAACAGGCAGCTGATAAGTTAATCGGACTGGTTAATAATCTTCTTAATGTTTCAAGAATAGAAAACGGCCGAATGAAATTTATTTTAACCGATTTTGATCTCGGCCAATTGACAAAGGAAATAATAAAATTACTTGAACCCATTTCTAAACAACGAAAAATCTTGATTAAAATTGAAGGAAGAATCGACTATAGAGTTTTTGCAGACAAGGAGAAAGTCAGAGAAATATTTAATAATCTTATAGGAAATGCTTTAAAGTTTGCCAATCATGGTAAAATAACTATTAGCATGAAAAAAATAAAAACGGATAAAGATCTTGTTTTTATTTATATTAAAGATGCCGGTATCGGTATCGCCCCTGATGACCAGCAAAAACTTTTTAATAAATTCCAACAAGTGTCTACTCAGCAGTATGGAAAACCTCAGGGAAGCGGACTTGGTTTATATATTTCTAAATTAATTGCTAAAAAAATGTCGGGTGATTTATGGCTGGAGCGTTCCGAGGTTAATAAAGGCAGTACTTTCGGATTTTCTCTGCCTTTAAGTGGAACTCTCCGTTCGATTAAATTAAAATTACAAATTAAAAGCGAGGCTGATCAGCATTCCGATCAGAAATAAACTATGAAAAAAATCCTTGTCGTTGATGATGATAATAACATCATCAAAATGTATTTGATAATACTTAAAAATTCCGGGTATGAGCCGCTTTACGCGATAAACGGCAAGCAGGGATTGGAAATGGCACTCCAAAACCATCCTGATCTCATCTTTCTTGATTTGGCAATGCCTCTTATGGACGGTATGACCGTATTGAAAAAATTAAGAGAGGACACTTGGGGAAAAAATGTTCCGGTAATAATTTTGACAAATTATGATACCGACGATAAGTTAATTTCTGAAATTCAGAAAACCAAACCCAGTTATTATCTTTTAAAAACCAATATTACCCCGAATGAAATAATTAATAAGATCGAAGAGTTACTAAAAATTGAAAATAAATAGCAATGGCTAAAATATTATTGGTTGATGATGACCCCTTACTGGTTAGAATGTATCAAAAAAAATTTGAAATTGACGGATATCAAGTAAGTGCGCTTTTTGACGGAGAAAGGGTACAAACTGAAGCATTATTTTTTAAACCCGACCTGATCCTATTGGATATCATGATGCCTAAGGTCAATGGACTTGAGGTTTTAAAAAAAATTAAATCGGATAGCAAAACAAAAAACATTCCCGTTATCTTACTCACAAATTTGGGCGGCTCCCAAAGTGATATTGATCAGGGTCTTGAACTTGGGGCGGTCAGCTATTTGGTCAAATCAAATTACACCCCTAAAGAAGTCGTGGAAAAGGTAAAGGAAATACTTCAGGCAACCGTCAGAGAACTGCCAAAAGTAAAGACTAAAATAACGGTCTAGGCTTTAAGATTATTGACGATAAATCTTGTGCTGAAATAGCTGGGAATCAGAGAGATCACCATCATGATCAGGCTGATTCCATAAGTAAAATCGAACGATTTTTTAGCCGTGCTTATGAGGCTATTTTGAGACTTGCCTACAAATACCATTCCAATAACTTTACCTCCATAGGTTTTTAAAGGTGAATAAACCGCATAATACGGCTTGTTTATAACCGAAATTGCTCCAAAATAATTATTTCCTTTATTTAATACTGCTTTATTTACTTCCGGCAGCATTTCATAGGTTCCGGTATATCTTGTTTTTCCATCCGGGGCAAAGAAAGTTGTGGCCGCTCTTTGATTTCCGGCAAATATTGAAATATCAAGTTGTGTTGCTTTTTTAATCCCGTCAACAAAAGCATCATCAATACTGAAACCGACAAGAACCGCTCCAATAGGATCATCTTCGCTTTTATCATAAATTGGTGTTGCCGCCTGGATTTCTATCTGAGGAAAAACCCCTGTCTGGCGGTTGATAAGAGTGCTTAATCTGTTTCCGTTTAATGCAGATTTAATCGCCGGAGTGTTAAAAATATTTTCCCCGGATTTATTTTTATCATCGGTTCTCAAAAGAACTTCGCCTTTATTATTAACTACTTTGACATAAGAAACGCTTTCGTTTATTTTCTTATTGATAATTTTTTGATAAATTGTTTCACTGTCTTTTTTATTAAAGGCATCAATAACTTCTCTATCTGAGGCGATTGACAGAGAATATGCCAATGCCTCTGTTTCAAGCCGCTCTAAAGAAAAATGGAAAATATTTACGTCTGTTTTTAAATGAGAAAAAGTATCTCCTTCCAGGTTTTTAAACAATAGAAAAGTAAAGGCAACTGTTACGGAAATAAAGATAATAAAGACGGATGCGGCTGTTAAAAAAAACATCTGTATTTCCGGCCGGAATCTAATATAACCCCATATCCACCACGAAAAGATAAAAATAACAATCAGGCTAATCAAATGGGTAATAATCCAAAATATTTTATATTGGGAAAAGAGCAAATCAAATACAATATTATTACTGAATAATTCACTTACAATTAAACCTTCATAAAACTTGACTATGGCCAGTAAAAAGAAGGCGTAAATAAGCGGTTTTAACTGTTTTTCCATTCCCTCTTCAACTTTCTGTTTATATATTAATCCGATGCTGATCGCTAAAATAAAGGGAACAAAAGAAATATATTTAGTAAAGAGAATGAGATTGGCCGGTATCATAGCTACCATAGCAAATACTGGTTTTTTTAATACCGGTTCTTCGAGCAGACTAATAGCGATCAGATAAAAACCTAAAGAGTCAATATAAAAAGCAAAGTTATGAAGAAGACCGTTTTCTATAGGAATTATTTTTAAAAATACATTGATTGCCAGAAGAAGATAACCAAATCCCCTTTCCAAATAACTTGCCTTCTTTTTATCTATCAACCAGGAGTCGAAATGAAGCCAAAATGAGGCAAAAAGCACTAGGAAAAATAAAATATCAATCACGAACTTAAAATTAAGAAAGAAAAAGTTTTTTAACATTTAAATTTATTTTAATTTATTAAACAATTTAATTAAAGTTTCTTTATTAATCAATCCTGAATAGATATAAGAAATTTTATTATCAGAATTAATAAAGTAATATTCGGGTAAGGTTTTAATACCAAGAATCTCTGCAACCTGGCCGTAAAAAGAAACGTAGCCTTCCAGATCATACCGCCCCCTCTTCAATAATGAATCAAATTGGGAGGAAGAATCTTGAAGACCGATTAAAACAAGTTCGGCCTTTTTATTTTCTTGTTGAAATTTTTCGATCACAGACAGCTGATTTACGGTTTCACTTGACCAGCTGGATATAAAAATAATAATTTTCTTTTTGGGAAAATCTTTATTAATCGATAGATCTTTGTCATTTAAATCCTCTATCTTAAAATCTGCCAATTGATTGTTCGGGGTTTTATATAAGAATTTATCATTTACTGCCTGTTGAGGATTAACTGTAATCTGCTGGGGAAGAAATAAAAAATTTAGATAAACCGGTTCTGGTTCGAGTTTTATACGATCCGAAATTATCGATTCTTTATTTAAAACTATTTTACTGGATAAAACTTGACGATAGTTTTTAGCTTCAATTTTTAGAAAGTATTCCCCTGCCGGCAGAAAAAAACTATATCTGCCTGACTGATCAGAATATTGTGGATTTTTTTGACCAAAACTTGATCCATCCCATTCTACCCATTCGTTAGTAATACCATCAAAATAAAAAACGGTAATTCTTGCATTAGTAATTATTTGGTTATTTTTTGCATTAATTATAACTCCGCTCTTATGAACTATTATGTGATTAAGCTCTCTTTCCGCTGTTGTTCCAATTCCGTCTTTTACGATGATCTTAATATTTTTTAATCCATCCTGGTTAAAAATAATTTCTCCCTGCCAAAGATTGGTATCTCCTATTCTCTTTAAAGAAAACGTTTTTTCATCGGTAACAGCCGCTGCTTCAGTTACACCTCCTTGAGTGCTGACAACAAGATTATTTTTGTTGCCAACAATGCTCGTAATCCGGCCATCTGAATTAGGGTTTAAAAAAAGCGGACCTAAATTAAAGATGCTCCCCCCTATAACTGGTTTGAAATTATCAACAATCAAAGTTACCCTTTCACTATAACCATAAGTTTCTGTTTTATCCAAAGCCCTTATCAGAATAAGATAATTATTATCCTCCAGGCCGGAAAAACGATAAATGAAATTGTTATTATTTAAAGTTAAAGGAATCCAGTTTAATCCGTCATCAATTGATATTTCCGCATTAACTATCTCTGTAAATTCCGAAGGAATTACTCTTCCCTGAATTATAAATACCTTTTCTTTTAAAATCATTTTTTGTTTTAAATTAGTTATTATTATTGGAGGTATTATTGGAGTTGGGGTCGGTGACTGAGCTGCCGTAGTTGAAACAGTCGGAGTTTCTGTTGATGATCCAGGTGCAGAGGTTGCAGTCGGCGATGAAGATGTTGGTTCGGGAATTAAATCCGGAGGAACAGTAGGAGTAACTGGCCCTGGAGTTGCGGTTGGAGGAACAGTGGTGGGTGTCGGAACAGGACAGCTGCCGCAATCCTGAGGACAGCTATTACAATCTTCTACTTGAGGAGTACAAATCCCGTTTCCACAATTACCTACAGCTTCAGCATCATTGACGTAAAAATTTTTCTTAAAAATTATGGCCAAAAAAAATACTAGACAGATAAAAATAGCCAGATTTATAATTTTTTTTATATTCATGTCTCTTTAAAAAGTATATATTAATTTGATCAGAAAAAATCATATTTTTTCGTTATTTTAACCGGCCAAGCTCACTCAAATCTGCTAAAATAGACTTAAACCTATGGCAAATAACGATGATATTTTTGAATTCAGCTCTTTTAAGGTTGGTCCGGACAAAAAAACAATTGATTTTAACTATCGAACCAACCGGTTTGATCTGACCGAAAAGGTTATCTTACCTGACGAGATTCCGTCTTCTGTTGAAGATAAATTAGTCAATAAAGTCTTGGAAAGTCTTCATTTAATTCTTGGAATAACTTATTTTAAAATGTACTGTCCGGAAAAGATCATTATCCCCTATCATCTATCAAAAGATCAGGCTGATTTCTGGAATATTGTTTATACAAAAGGATTGGGCGAATTTTTTTACAAAAACCAGATTGATTATAGAAATTTAATTGATTTCCCGTATTTCGATAGGCAAGAAATTCAACCATCCCGGTTGACAAAGAATAAAAAAAACCGGTCTTTAGTCGGTATTGGAGGAGGCAAGGATTCTGTTGTGGCCATAGAACTGCTTAAAAAAGAAAAAAAACAAGTGACCGGTCTGATACTGGAAACGGGGCGTTCTTATATTCAAAAAGAGGTTGCCAGAACCGCCGGAATAGAGTTTATTCTGGTAAAAAGACGGCTGGATAATAAGTTATTTGAGTTAAAAAATATTTATAACGGCCATGTTCCTTTTTCAGCCATTTTTGCCTTTATTGCTTTATTGGTTTCTGTCATTTACGATTATTCCTCAATCATCACCGCCAATGAAAAAAGCTCTAATTTTGGCAATTTTAATTATTTAGGAAGTGAAATCAATCATCAGTGGAGCAAGAGCGAAGAATTTGAAAATCTTTTTAAAGATTATGTCAGAAGATTTATCACGCCAAATGTCAACTTTTCTTCAATTCTAAGATCTTATTCGGAAATGGAAATAGCCAAAATGTTTGTTTCTTATAACAAATATTTTTCTGTATTTTCAAGCTGCAATCGCAATTTCAGAATTAAAGGAAATGTCAATCAAAAAAGATGGTGCGGGAAATGTCCAAAATGTGCCTTTGTTTTTATTGTTCTGGCGGCTAATCTGTCCAAAAAAGAAGTCATTAAAATTTTTGATAAGAATTTGCTTGCCGATCCCCAGCTGATCCCTCTATACCGTGATTTAATCGGAAAAGGACAGATGAAGCCGTTTGACTGCGTTGGAACCTTTGACGAATCCCGGCTGGCTTTTAAAATAATCAGAAGTAAAGGTGAATTTACCGATGATCCGGTTATGAAAACAGTTCAAGAAATCATATGAAACTCGATCAGCTAAAAAAATATAAAAAAATCCTTATTTTGGGTTACGGTAAAGAGGGGCAAGCGACCGAGAGGTTTTTAAAAAAATATCATCCAGGGGCTTTTATCGGTATTACTGATAAAAAGATTTCCGATAATTATCTTGATGAACAAAATAAATACGATTTGGTGATCCGCTCTCCGGGAATTCCAAAACATTTAATTACCAAACCCTATACGACCGCCACTAATATCTTTTTAGCTAATATAAAAAATGTTGTAATTGGGGTAACCGGCTCAAAGGGTAAAAGCACTACCGTTAGTTTGATTTATTCAATTCTTAAATCATCAGGAAAGACTGTTCATTTAATAGGTAATATCGGCCGACCGATGTTGGATGAAATGTTAAAAAAGATCGGAAATGATGATATTTTTGTCTGCGAATTTTCCAGTTATCAATTAGATGACATCAAATATTCCCCTCATATTGCCGTTGTCTTGGATCTTTTCCCGGAGCATATGAACTATCACGGCGATATTAAAAATTATTATAATGCTAAAAAAAATATCATTGCTCATGTAAAAACTGATGATTATTTTATCTATAATCCCAAATTTAAGGAATTAAAATTCTGGACGGAAAATTTGATCTGTAAGGCTATTCCTTTTGAACAAAAAATTCCCATAAAAGATAAAGATATTCCTTTGATCGGCCTTCATAATAGAGAAAATATAAAAGCCGCCGTTACCGTGGCCCACCTGCTTAATATAAAAGATGACACGATAGTTGAAGCCGTCAAAAAATTTAAATCTTTGCCGCATCGGTTGCAAATGGTGGGAAAATTTAAGGAAATTATCTTTTACGATGATGCTATTTCTACTACCCCCCAGTCAACTATTCTTGCAATTGAAAGTTTAAAGAATGTTGGAACGATTTTCCTCGGCGGTGAAGACCGAGGTTATGATTTTAATAAAATGGTTGAAGTAATTATCAATTATAAGATACCAAATATTGTTTTATTTCCGGACAGCGGAGAAAAGATATTTAAATTATTAGATAAAGTCTCTGGGTTTAAATTTTTTAAAACAAAAAGTATGGAAGAGGCGGTAAAATTTGCTTATAAATATACTCCTCAGAATAAAATATGCTTACTATCATGTGCTTCACCAAGCTACAGCCTCTGGAAGGACTTTGAGGAAAAGGGGGATCAGTTCCAGTTTTTTGTCAGGAAATATCAATTTTGAAAATCTCCATTCCTTCTTTGACCGGTTGGTCGACTTTCAGCCCGACGTCGTCGCCTTTTTTAACCTTCGTCATGCTTTCATGTTCTTTCTGGATTGAAGTTACTTCTTGCTGGAATAATTCTTGTCCGTTTCTCACGAATTTTATTTTGTCGCCGACTGAAAGATCCGATTCAAAAACAACGGCGGCCACCCCGATTTTATTAAAATAGTGTTTGACGATACCGACTCTTTTATCAGCCATACTTATCATCACCCCCTGTGTCTATTTTAACATCATACCAAATTTATTTTCAACAAAAAAGCCCCGCCTTTCGACGGAGCCTTTTATTAATATTTTTTCCTATTAATACCCCATACCTCCCATGCCCGGCATACCGCCACCGCCCATAGGGGCAGCCGGAGGATTCTTTTCCGGTAGATCAGATACCAATGCTTCCGTTGTTAATACCATCATCGCTACCGATACGGCATTTTCAACAGCTGTCCTGACTACTTTCAAAGGGTCAATAATACCGGCTTTGATCATATCGGTTGTTTCGGCTGTGGCCGTTGATTCGGTTTTTAAAAGGTCAAAACCCTGTCCTTTGGCACTGGCTGATCGGGCTTTGGCAATTAATTCACCGGCATTCAAACCACCGTTCTCCATTAATTTTGTAAATGGCGACTCAATTGCACTTTTAACCAATTCAAAACCAATTACCTCATCCCGGCTACTTCCGGATTTTTCCAGATCTTTCGTGCTCATTTTTTGACTGATATCAAGCAAGGCTACTGCTCCACCAGGAACAATTCCTTCTTCAAGAGCTGCCTTAGT
>CAYQTP010000002.1:0-24949 GCA_964420475.1 uncultured Gammaproteobacteria bacterium | reverse complement strand
ATTCTTTTGGAATCAGAGCCAGGGTGGCGGAGGTTAATAAAGGGCCGGCGGTCACCCAATATGCTTTGGAAATTACAATGGGCACCAAGCTGTCAAGGATAACTGCTTTGTCTAATGATCTTGCCTTAGCCTTAGCAGCGACTACCGGTCAGGTAAGAATAGAGGCGCCGATTCCCGGCCGTTCCATGGTCGGGATAGAAATTCCTAATAAGAGACCTGAAATTGTTACGGAAAAACATTTATTATCCTCCCCTGTTTTTACCTCCAGCAGTGATCCGTTATTGGTTCCTCTTGGATTGGATGTTTCCGGAAGTCCGATAGCCGCTTCAATTGCTAAAATGCCTCATGTTTTGATAGCCGGAGCCACAGGGAGCGGTAAATCTGTTCTTTTAAATGCCTGGATCTCTTCATTCCTTTTTCGCACTAAACCGGAAGACCTGAGAATGATTTTAGTTGATCCGAAGAGAGTTGAGCTTTCAATTTATAATTCCATACCTCATCTTCTGACCGAAGTAATCGTTGATGCTGAAAAAATTATTTCGGCCTTAAAATGGACAGTTGGTGAAATGCAGTTAAGATATAAATTATTTGCCAAAGTCGGGGCACGTAATATAGAAGGATATAATCAGATCAAAGGTGTTGAAAAAAGGCCATATATTATTTTTGTTATCGATGAATTGGCTGATCTGATGACTTTTGCGCCAGGGGAATCGGAAGAGCTGATTACCCGGGTAGCCCAGATGGCAAGAGCGACCGGAATCCATCTGGTCTTAGCAACCCAGAGGCCGTCGGTTGATGTGATTACGGGTCTTATGAAAGCCAATATTCCAACGAGAATTGCTTTTAACGTCTCTTCAATGATCGACTCAAGGGTGATTATCGACATGCCGGGAGCGGAAAAATTACTTGGCCGGGGAGATATGTTATTTTTGCCGCCTGATAAAGCTAAACCGGTCCGTATTCAGGGACCATTTATTACAGAAGGTGAGGTCAATAATTTAGTTAACTTCTTAAGATCTCAGGCTCCTGAAGTTCATTATACCGAAGAAGTGACAGAGCAGGCCGTTAATATCAAAACCGCCGGAGGTGCTTCTCTTGCTGTCAACGGTGGAGAAAACGATATTTATTTTAACCAGGCGGTTGAGATTATCATGCAGCAGGATAAAGCATCCGCTTCACTTCTCCAAAGACGACTTTCAATCGGTTATGCCCGGGCAGCCCGCCTTCTTGATCAGCTGGAGGCGGCCGGATATGTAGGACCACCCGAAGGGTCCAAACCGAGGCCGGTTATAAGAAGACAGAACATCGGAAATCAGGAACAGTAAGACTTCTTTATTCTTCTTGACATTTATATTAAATTGCTGTACTTTTATACTAATTATTAATTAATTTAATATAAATTTATGGATAATAAATCAATAAAAAGCTTTCTTGAAATTCCTTATGTTGAGCTGGAAGAAATGAATCTTCAGGCAAAAAAAAGAAGGAAAGAAAATGTTAACGAAAAAGAAATAAAAGAATTCTATCTAAGTTATTTAAAAAAAGAAAAAAGATTAAAAGCAGTGACAATTGGTTTCTCCGATCTGGAGGGCCGCTTTCATATGATCGATTATGATAAAAAATTCTTTCTTGGATCATACGATAATTTGACTTTTGATGGTTCATCGATCAGGGGTTTTTCCCGTCAGGCAGAATCCGATTTAAGACTGGGGATTGACTGGAGTGCGTTCTGGTGGCTGCCCAGCGATGTTTTTGGTCCGGGTAAAGTTTTAATGATGGGGAGAATTAATGATCAGGATGAAAAACCATATCAAATGGACGCCCGGGGAGTTTTGCATAGTTATTTAGAACTTCTCAATAAAAAATTTCAATATAAAGTTTTTGCCGCCAATGAAGTTGAAGGTTTTTTAATAAAAGGAATTGATGCAGAACAGACATATGATGAAAAAAAAGGATTTGAGCTGGTGTCGATGGGTGGATATTATCACTCCCTGCCAAACGATGTTTTAAGAAATTTTATTGATCAGACAGCTGAAGCACAAAGAGCGATGGGATTTGAAAATGAAAAAGACCACCCGGAAGTCGCTCCTTCGCAGTTTGAACTAAATTATTCCTATACCGATGCCCTGATCGCCGCCGATCAGATTCAAATATATAAATTAATATGCCGTCAGGTAGCACGCAATATGGGAATGACCGCCACATTTTTGCCAAAACCGGTGATGGGAATTAATGGTAGCGGCATGCATACAAACATCTCAATTTTTAAAAAAGGAAAAAATCTCTTTCATAATAAATCCGGCCGGGGGCAGCTATCCGAACTGGCATGGACTTTTATTGATAAAATCTTATCAAACGCCAACGATATTTGTTTGCTGCTAAATAGCAGTGTCAATGCTTTTCGACGCCTTGATCCTCACTTTGAGGCACCCAATGAAATCAAGGTGTCTGAAATTGATCGGGGAGCAATGATCAGAGTCCCTCTGCACAATGAAAAGTCTGCCAGAATTGAGATAAGGAGTGTTGGAACAGATGCCAATCCGTATTTACTGATGTATTCTTTGATCAAAACCGGACTTGAAGGTGAAGTGGAAAAACCCGATAAGGATAAAAGGCCAAGGGCAAGATTTTTACCGGGGGATATAAATACGGCCATTAATTATTTCCGCCAAAGCGATTTAATTGAAAAAATACTGGGTGAAGAGATGAAGAAAAAATTTATTGACCTTAAACAAAAAACTGCCAGCCGGTCGCCAGCCGATTTAGGGTCAAAAGTAAAAAATTCTGAAGTCATCTATCATCACGAAGTCTATAACCAGATGCTTTGGAATGATTTTTAATTATTGCAGATATTTATTTACATTATTATTGTGCTCTTCGAGAGTAACGGCGTAGTGCATTACTCCATTTTTATCGGTTAAATAATACCAGTAAGGAGTATTTTCGTCGGCATTTATGACTGCTTTGATCGAAGACAAGCTTGGATTACAGATTGGTTCCGGAGGTAGTCCTCTATTTATGTAAGTATTGTAAGGTGAAACAATTTTTAAGTCGTCAAAAGTTAAATCCTTTTTCCACCAAGTTTTTTCGTTTATTTGATATCCTAAGGCGTATTGGACGGTGGCATCAATTTGAAGGGGCATGTCATTCAGATATCTTTTTAAAATAATACTAGCTACTTTCTGGCGGGTAGCCGGTTGCCTTGCCTCCCTTTCAACTAATGAAGCCAAAATTAATACTTGCTTTTCGGTCAATTTTTTATTTCTGGCTTGCGTATGAAGTGACTCATCAAATTTATCATTAAAATTATTTTTAATTATTGACAGTACCGTCTCGGCCGTTGCCGTCTTTGGAACTAAGTAAGTATCTGGGAAAAGATAACCTTCCTCAGCTAATTTGTCAAATTCAATTTCCGGGATTCCAAGTTGATTAGAAATTACCTGCGCCATTTCTTCTTTGCGGGTGCCTTCAATTAAAGTCACCCAAACATCAAGAGTTCCATGAGTTAAGTTCTTAGCTAGTTCGATCGCCGACATGTTTGCTGAAAGACGGAAATCTCCGGCTTGGATTTTTCTATCGATCCCCATCTGTTTAATAATTAGATAAAAAACCATTTTATTTCTAATTAGGCCTTCGTTGGACAGATTGTTGACGATTGTATTGAGAGATTCACCCTGTCTAATGATAAATATTTTGGAAATTTTATCATTCTTGTTTACAGGCAGGGAACCTTCTTTATAAAAGAGATAGGAAAACACCGTGATCAAAACAATTAAAAGTAATAATATATGAAGTTTTTTCATAGATTTATTCTATTCTAAAAATTGGTAAATTTTTCAAAGTTGCCTCAGCTTCTTTTAATCGGTATCGGTCATCAGAATACAAAATAAAAATCGGTTCGTTTTTATTCACGGAATGATCCAGTTTTTTTAATAAATAAACACCGGCTTTTTTATCATTCGGTGACCCTAAAATTCTCGCAATCGTATTCAGATTGTAATTATTTATATCCTTAATTTTACCAGATACAGAAGAATGAAATTCAAATTTGTTTTTTGCCAGCAAAAGCGAGTCTGAAGTAATATGATTATCGCCACCTTGAGCTTTAACTATCTCCTGAAATTTTCTTAGAGCCGCCCCGGATTCCAAAATCTTTCTTGCTTCATCTTCTCCGTTTTTACCATTTTTCTTTTCTTTATAACACAGATTTAAAAGTTTACCAGCTAATCGCAAAGATTTTGTCTCAAGGCGGAGAGGCCGATCGGTTTTTTGCTCCAAAACATAGAGAGCGTCCCTGACTTCTAGAATAGGGCCAATACCGCGGCCGGCCGGTTCAAGAATTTCGTTAACGTCGCAGATGACTTTAATGTTAAAACGTCGAGCTAAGTTTTCAAATTTTTTTGCCACATTCTCTCCTTCGGAATACCGGTGAATTTTAGCAGTCTTTCCAATAGGAATGTCCAAAACGAGATGAGTCGTGCCGGCAGCGACTTTTTTTGCCATGACCGAAATAATAATTTTGTCAAAAGATTCAAAAGACAACGGTTCCTCGACCCTGATTATTATATCGTCGGCCGGCGCAATGCCCATTTTACCATTCCAGGCAATACAGCCGCCAACTTCATTAACGATCTTTTCGATCTGTTTGGGGGTAAACTCGACCGAAGCAATTGCTTCCATGACGTCGGCGGTGCCGGCCGGTGTTGTAATCGCCCGTGAAGAAATTTTTGGAATCTTAAAGCCGGCCGCAGCAATAATCGGAACAATGATCATTGTGGTTCTTGTCCCGGCAATCCCTCCGACAGAATGTTTATCGGCCACAATTCCTTTAAATTTAAGCTGGTTGCCGGTTTCAACCATTGCCTTAGTGAAAAAGAAAAGTTCTTGAGGAGTATAACCTTCTTTAAATGATGAGGCCACAAAATAAGTCGTTAAAATATCGGAAAGTTTCTCATGGGCGATCTCGTCCATGATCGCATAAATTTCCCGGTAAGTTAACTTTTTTCCTAAAAGTTTTTTTTGGATTGCTCCAATCGCCACAAGTTGTTCTTTACCGTCATTCATATTGAATATAAATTTCCGTAAATTTTTTCTGATACTCTTTTAATTTTAAGACAAGTGATGATATTAAATATATTTCCTTTAAATTCAATAACCAGGATAAGAATAAGTATAGTGAAAAATGAATTAAAGCGACCGTAGAAAGAAGGAAAAAAACATTGATTGTCCGACTGGTATCAAATATTAAGCCATCCAGAAACTTCATGGAAAAATAACTGACAAAAGCGCTTAAAAAAGCGGAAAAAAAC
Organism: uncultured Gammaproteobacteria bacterium; assembly: GCA_964420475.1. GTDB lineage: Bacteria > Patescibacteriota > Microgenomatia > UBA1406 > GWC2-37-13 > GWC2-37-13. The sequence continues at coordinate 19,640 of CAYQTP010000002.1, read as the reverse complement.
ATTTTTCCCATATCGACAAAGACTTCTCTTAACCCTAAACCTTGGAGCTTAAAGGAAATAATAATAAAGAGGACAGAAAAGTGAATTATCATGCTGGTAGAAAAAGATAGGGCCAACGCCCAGACCGGCAGATGAAAAATAAAGATAGATAATAAACTGAGGACGGTATTGATCAAGATAGAAAAAACACTGATATAAAAAGGCGTCCGGCTGTCATGAATACTGTAAAAACAACGGGTTAAGAAATAATAACTGCTATGAAAGGGGAGAGAGATAGAAAAGTAAGATAAGGTAATAGCCGTTAAAACCGTTGCTTCCCAGTCGAATTTTTGTCCTCCGAAAAAAAGACGGACCAGAGGAGTTCGGGCAAAAATAAAAAAGAAGGAAATAGGAACGGTCAGATAGAACAGGTTTAAAAGTGAATCTGTAATAATTTTTTTAAATTCTTCAATTTTTTTTTCTTGAAATATTTCCGTCAGATAAGGCAAGGAAGCCTGGGCAAAAGCAATCCCGATTGCAGATACCGGTAAAAGCTGAAGATGCTGGGCTAAATAAAAGACCGTATAAGCACCCGATCCAAGAAGAGAAGTCAAAGAAAGATCGATGGTAGCGTCAATTTGAGCAACAACGACGGTAAAAGCCCGGGGAATTACCAGTTTAACAAACTCCATCAATCCCTTCGTTTTTTTCAAAATAAATTGATAGCTGAAATCAAGGTTGAAAAGAAGCGGCAGCTGGATAGCAAAAAGCAAGAAGGCGCCGATGATGACGCCCCAAATTGGAGCTAATAAAAATAATGATTGGTACAAAAATATTGTGCAGATAATAATCGCCAAGTTATAAATAATCGGAGCTAAGGCGGAAAGAAAAAAAATTTTATTAGCCTGGCCGATACCGGTTAAAAAATTACCTAAAACAAAAAAAGGCAGTTGGCCCAGAAGAAGAAGCCGGGAGAAACTGACAATCTTTTCTATTTTTACTGAATCATAGCCGGGTGTTAAAGCAGGAATCAACCGGTCAAGAAAAAGAGAAACTATTACTACAAATACAGTCAAGAGGATAAAAATAAGATTAATAATTGACGAGATATTTTCCGATAATTCTTTCTTAATATTTTTGTATTTGACATAAATTGGTATAAAGGCAGAAGTGAGAGCTCCCGTGATCAGGATCTCAAAGATCAGATCGGGAATACGAAATGAGGCAAAAAATATATCAAGTTCTTCTTTATTAAAATATCCCGCCAAAATACGGTAGCGTAAAAAACCTGACAGGCTTGTGAGAATAATCATAAAAAACAAAAGCAACGCTGAAGAAAAAATGCTTTTCTGCTTGGCAAAAATGAAGTTTTTAGTGTTTTTTAAAAGTCTTTCCACGGTTAAATTATACCACTTTCCTTTAAGGTGGATTGTGGCGAAAATGCTATTGACTTCGCTACATAAATGGTGTGTAATGGAATCATATGGTGTTTTTTGGTGAATATCAAATAAATTTCTCTGGCTCCGGCCGATTATTATTACCAAAAAGAGTAAGGGAACTTCTTAAAGGTAATACTTTCATATTAACAAAAGGATTTGGAAGTTGCTTGTCCGGATATGATAAGGATGACTGGGAAAAAAGAGCTACAGAGCTGTTAAATCCTTCATTACTCCAACCAACCGACATGGAAAATAGGCGCTATATCTTTTCATCGTTAGTTTACCTGGAAATTGATGAACAGGGCCGGTTCGTAGTGCCAAAAAACTTACTGGAATACGGTCAGTTAAAAGAAAAAGCGGTCATTATCGGGGTTGGTGACCATTTTGAAATTTGGGATCAGGCTAAATGGAGAGAATATAGTAAGAAAATTTAATAAAGAAAAATGCACACACCCGTTTTATTAGATCAGGTAATTGAAGCATTAAACATTAAAAAGAACGGGCTATATATTGATGCGACCTTCGGGGAAGGCGGATATAGTCGAGCAATAATAGATAAAGGGGGGAAGGTGCTGGGAATTGATTTAGATAAGGATCAGTTAACGAATTTTCGAGTCAAAGAATTAACAGGTTTAAAAGTGGTTGAGGGGAATTTTGCAGATATTGAAAAAATTGCTAAAGAAAATAATTTTTTTCCGGTTGACGGGATTGTTTTTGATTTAGGTCTATCTATGAGTCAAATAAGTCGATCCGGCCGGGGTTTTAGTTTTAAAAAATTTAACGAACCTTTAGATATGAGAATCAGTCTAAATTCGGAAATGCAGGCAAAAGATTTATTGAATCATCTGTCTGAATCGGAATTATATGATGTATTTGCAAAAAATTCTGAGGAAGTTAATTCCCAGAAGATAGCCCATGAAATTATTATAAAACGACAGTTTAAAAAGCTAGAAACGGTCGGCGACCTGATAAATTGCATCGATAAAGCAATCGGCGAGACCTCGAATAACGTTTATAAAAAAATTTTCCAGGCGCTACGGATTGAAGTTAATCAGGAATTTGATAATTTAAAAAAAGGATTGATCGGAGCCTCCAGTCTCATAAAAGAAAAAGGGAAAATTGCCGTTGTAACTTTTCACTCTTTAGAAGATCGAATCGTTAAAAAATTTTCGAAAATCCAGGGAATCAAGCTTTTAATTAAAAAACCAATTGTCAATCGATCGGGAAAAAGTTACGAAAGATCGGCTAAATTACGAGTTTTAGGGCGTATATAGAATCAAATATGAAAAATTTTATTATTAAAACTACTTGGTTGGTAATGTTAGTATTAGTTATTACTAATTTCTTTGTATTTATTTCCGGAATTGTTTTAAGTGATGAAATTAATAATTTTGAATCAAAAACCGATAGTTTACGTAAAGTCAACTTAAGTTTAGAGAAAGAGGTTGCCAATCTCGGTTCCTTAAAATTTGCTAATGAACAGGCAAAAAAACTCGGCTTTACTAATCTTTCGGCGCCACAATCACTTGATCAATTAGAATATGCCTATCGTCATTAATAAAAATGAAAATCAAACTTGTTTTTCTTTTCTTTATCCTTTTTTATTTGGCGATCATTATCCGCTTATTTATGCTTCAGGTAATCAATTCTCCCGAAAACAAAAGTCCCTATTTAAAAACCAACAAGCTTACTCCTATCAGGGGGAGAATTTACGATAAATTTAATCATCCCCTGGTATTAAATCAAAATAGTTATCTTCTTTATCTGGAGCCAAAAAAAATTATTGATAAAGATAAATTAATTAATTCATTAAGTAACAGTTTAGAAGTCACGGAAGCTTCAATATCCGCCAAGATTGATATGTCCAAATATTGGCTGTCTATTCAAAGCGGTTTGACCCAAGAGCAAAAAGACAAGATTCAAAAGCTAAATTTAAAGGGGATAGGCTTTGATTACCAGACAAAACGTTTTTATCCGGAGGCCTCTTTATCAGCCCATTTATTGGGATTTTTAGGAAAGAACGATCAAGGCGAGGATGTTGGTTATTTAGGCCTGGAGGGGTTTTATAACCGGGATCTTCAAGGATTGCCTGGATTTGTTGAAACAGAAAGAGATATTATTGGCCGACCGATATTAATCGGCGTTCAGCAGAGGGTTGAATCGGAAAATGGACGCGATCTTGTTTTGACGATCGATAAAACAGTTCAAGAAATAAGTAAAAAGAAGCTGTTGGAAGGCTTAGATTTGTATAAGGCTAAAAAGGGCTGCATAATTACGGCCGATCCAAAAACCATGGCCATTCTGAGCCTGGTTTGTCTGCCTGATTACGATTTAGAAAAATATTATTTGTTTTCGGAAGATTTTTATAAAAATTCGGCAATCTCCGATCTTTTTGAACCGGGTTCAATTTTTAAGCCGCTTATTATGGCAGCCGCTTTGGAAGAAAAAAAAATTAAACCAAACGATACTTATAATGAAACCGGACAGGTATCAATTGGCGAATATAACATAAAAACCTGGAACGATAAATATGAAGGGAAAATTTCCATGACAAGAATTTTAGAAAAGTCCTCAAACGTCGGGATGGTTTATGTTGGAGAGAAATTAGGCAGCAAGAAAATTTACGATTATCTGGGAAAATACGGTTTTGGCCAGACTACCAACATAGATCTTCAGGGTGAAGCCTCAGGATATCTTAAACCAAAGGCGGATTGGTATCCGATTGATTATTCAACAGTAACTTTCGGACAGGGTATAGCCGTTACCTCCATTCAGATGATCAGAGCATTTGCCTCAATTATAAATGGCGGTAATTTAATGAAACCTTATTTAGTACAGAAAATCGTATCCGAAAATAAAATAACAGAAATTAAACCGAAGGTGGAAAAAAGAGTTATCTCTCAGCTGACCTCGGAAATAATAAAAAAAATGTTAGTTTCAACGGTCGAAAATGCCGAGGCTAAGTGGGATCGGCCGAAAGGATATGTAATTGGAGGAAAAACAGGCACAGCTCAAATACCGATCAAAGGCCATTATGATCCATCCAAAACAATCGCATCTTTTATAGGATTTGCACCGGCTTCGGATCCTAAATTCATAACTCTTGTAGTTTTATATGAACCTCAAACTTCACCTTGGGGTTCAGAGACTGCTGCACCTTTATTCTTTGAAATCGCAAAACAACTTATAGTATATTATAATATAAGTCCAAGCCGATAAAATTATGCAAAAACTGAAGAACGTCTACCATTTATTTCAAGCCATAATTGCAAACTTGTTATATGGATTTCCTTCACACCGTCTAAAAGTAATTGGTGTAACCGGAACTGACGGAAAAACAACCACCACTCATCTGATTGCTCATATATTAAAAACGGCCGGAAAAAAGGTATCTTTCGTTTCTTCAGTCAATGCGTTAATCGGAGGAATCGAATCCGATATTGGTTTTCACGTAACAACACCGAGTTCATTTGCCTTACAGAAATTATTACGGCGATCGGTCGATAATCATGACGAATATTTTATATTGGAGACAACCTCGCACGCCATAGACCAAAATCGGATTTGGGGGATAAAATATGAAGTTGGAGTGTTAACCAATATCACACATGAACATCTAGATTACCACAAAAGCTATAATGAATATCTAAAGGTAAAAACGGAATTACTAAAAACAGTAAAAATAAGTTTAATAAACGAGGATGATGAATCGTATAACTATTTGAGTCAAGAGTTAAAAGATAGAAGTCAAAAATATAATTCGAAAGCAAAAAGCCTGGATCAATTTCCTTCGTTAACGATGTTTAACAAATATAATTATTCAGCCGCATATACTGTCTGTAAAGAGTTGGGTTTAAATGAAGGGGAGATATTGGCAGCCATGAAGTCATTTGTCCTTCCAAAAGGGAGATTAGAATTAGTCTATGACGAGGATTTTAAAATAATCATTGACTTTGCCCATACCCCAAACGCATTTGAGAACCTGCTGCCGGAAATAAACAAAAAATATTTAAAAAAAGGAAACAGATTAATTCATGTCTTTGGTTCAGCCGGCCTTAGGGATGTCACAAAAAGACCGCTAATGGGTTTAGTCAGCAGCCAATACGCCGATCATATCATTTTAACAGAAGAAGATTTCCGGACGGAAAAACCGGAGGAAATTTGTAAGCAGATAGCATCAGGAATAAAAAATAACCGGCCATATGAAGTTATTGTCAATCGAGAACAGGCAATACTAAAGGCGGTCAGTATGGCAAAAAAGGGTGATGTCATCGTTTTGACCGGCAAGTCTCACGAGAAAAGCCTTTGCCGGGGGAAGGTTGAATATCCATGGAGTGAGCATGAAGCAATTAAGAAAGCCATAGAAGGATTACAAATAACAAAAAATAAAGTATGATTCTCTACGATTCTGATCTAAAAATTTTTTATTCCACCCTAATAAACAGTGATAAGTTTTTTGGTGGGTTTGGAACGAGACTTTTAGGTGATGGGCGAAAAATGGAAAATATATTTAATTTCGTCCAGTCTTCTATTCCAAATTTCAAAACAATTGTTGTTCCGGAACAAATTCACTCAACAAATGTAGCGGTTTTTAAATCGAATTTGATTGATAACATAGAAAAAATTTCGGAAACCGATGGGGTGATCACTAAAGAAGTGAATTCTATTTTGACTGTAATTACAGCTGATTGTTCACCAATTATGTTTGTTGAAAAGGAGCAGGGGATCATTGGAATTTCCCATCAAGGCTGGAGGGGAAGCGTAAAGCGACTTGGACAAAAAATGGTAAAAAAAATTATTGGATTAGGCGGCAAAAAGGAAAATATATTTGTTGCCATCGGACCTTCTATCGGTGAATGCTGTTATAACATTGATGATGAGCGTTATTATCAATTTGTTGAGGAATTTGACGGTTATACTAATAAAATTTTTCACCGTCACCAAGGCAAACTTCATCTTAATCTTTCACTCTTGAACTATTTGCAAATCAAAGAAATCGGAATTCCGGAAATTAATATCGACCACTTTCCCTTCTGCACCAGCTGCGATAAAAAACGCTTTTTTTCTTTCAGGCGCGATAAAAAAGAAGATTATGGCGAAATGCTAAGTTTTATAGTTAAAAGTGTATAATTTAGATAATATAATGTTAGAACAATCTAAAAACATATTTTTTTTGGGGATAAAGGGGGTGGCGATGGCCAATTTGGCCGTAATTCTAAAAAAGATGGGAAAAAATGTTGCCGGTTGTGATATTGAGGAAGAATTTATTACCGACAAACTTCTAATAAATAATAACATAAAATGGCAGATTGGATTTAATACGGCTAAACTTGCCAAAAATATTGATCTGATCGTTTACTCAGCTGCTCATGGTGGTACAAATAATCCCCTGATTATTGAAGCCAGAAAAAAAGAAATTAATATTATTTCTCAAGCAGATCTTTTAGGAGAACTGATGGACCAGTTTAAAAATAAAATTGCGGTTTGTGGTTGTCATGGCAAGACAACCACTTCCTCCTTATTGGTATATGCTCTAAATAATCTGAAAGAAAATCCAAGTTATATTGTTGGTGCACCGTTTTTTACTGATCATGAAGGCGGAGATTACCAGAGTAAAAAATATTTTATTGTCGAGGCCGACGAGTACGGAGTCAATCCTCCAATTGATAAAAAACCTAAGTTTCATTTATTAAATCCAGATTATATTTTGGCGACTAATATTGATTTTGATCATCCGGATGTCTATAAAGATATCGAGGAAACAAAAAAAGCGTTTAAGAAATTTTTTGATAATAAAAAGCTTATTGCTAATATTGATGATCCAAATTTACTTTCATGTATCGATACATCGAAGGCTATAACATATGGTATGTCTGAGAAAGCAGATTATCAGATAACCAATTTCAAAATCAGTGAGAACGGGTCAACTTTTGAGATAAAAAATATTGGTGAATTCAAGATTTCGTTATTTGGAAAACATAATATTTCTAATGCAACTGCCGTTATTGTCCAACTCTTAGAACTGGGATTCAAAGCAAAAGAAATCAATAAAGCGTTGATTGGTTTTACCGGCGCGGAAAGACGATTTGAAATAATCTATTTTAAAAATAATATTTATTTGTTTGACGACTATGCTCATCATCCGACTGAAATCAAAGCCACCATTGAATCAGCAAAAGCGCGGTTTAAAAACAGACGGATAGTCATTATTTTTCAACCTCACACCTACTCGAGAACCAACTTTTTATTAAAGGAATTTCAAAAAAGTCTATCGTTAGCTGACACAGGTTTTATTTTACCTATTTTTGCTTCAGCACGAGAAAATATCGGTCAATTTAAAGTTAATTCAAAAGACATCGTTAACGGAGTAGAAAACCTTCTTTATGTTGAATCAGATAAAGAGCTACTTAATGAACTTGAGAGCACATTACAAACCGGAGACGTTGTTTTTACGATGGGAGCGGGAGACGTATATAAATTGAAAGAACGAATCACGATGCTCATAGATCAAAAATCAAAAATCAAAAATCAAAACAATAATATAAACTTCAAAAATTTAAGAATAGAAAGAAATAAAGATTTACTTCAGTACAATACCTTAAAAACAAATTCGATCGCCGAATACTTTTTGGAAGCGAAAACAAGGAAAGATTTAATTGAGGGAAAAAAGTTTGCCATAAAAAACAAGCTGCCTTTATTTATTTTAGCCGGCGGCTCCAATTTAGCGATCGTTAAAAGTAAGATTCCGGGATTGGTAATAAAAAACAACTATCAGAGGCTTGAAGTAATGAAAAAGAATGAAAAAAATATTATTCTCTCAGTGTCTTCAGGATATCAGGTATCCAGGTTGGTTAATGAAACAGTCGGTTGGGGATTTGAAGGATTTGAATACCATAAGGGATTACCGGGAACGGTCGGAGGTGCTATTTATATGAATTCAAAATGGACCAAACCGGAAAAATATTTCGGGGAAACATTGATTGAGGGTTTTTTAGTTGATAACCGGGGAAAAATCAAAAAAGTCGGAAAAGATTATTTTAAATTTGCCTACGATTACAGTATTTTACAAGAGACCAAAGAAATTCTATTAGACGCGGTTTTTCAGTTAAGGAAAACCGATCCACAAGTTCTCAAAAAAAGATCAGACGACGCTTTTGAGTATAGGAAAAAAACTCAGCCTCTAGGGGTGAAAACCTCCGGCTGTTTTTTTAAGAACGTTAATGGAAAATCCGCCGGACAGATGATTGATGAGGCAGGATTAAAAGATTTTTCGGTCGGGGATTTTTTCGTTTCACCTGTACACGCCAATTTTATTATAAATAGAGGCAATGGAAAAACAAAAGATTTATTAAAATTAATTAATATAATAAAAGAAAAAGTGAAAAATAAGTTTGGAATAGGATTAGAAGAAGAAGTGATTATCATATGAACGATTCTTATTTAATAAAAGGAGGCAAACCATTAAAGGGGGAGGTAATTTTATCGGGAGCGAAAAATGTTGCTTTAAAGACAATTATTGCATCCCTGATGTTTGAAAGTGATGTTATTTTGAAAAATATTCCTCAAATTAATGACGTGCTGGATTTAATTGAATTAATAAAATCTCTTGGAGTTAAGGCGGATTTTATCGAAAAAAATACCTTAAAAATAAATAGCAGCAATTTAAAAAGTAATCGGGTTAATTTACAATACGGTTGTAAAATAAGAGTCTCCTTTATGTTATTTGCCCCATTACTTCACCGTTTTGGAGAATGTTTTGTTCCTAATCCGGGCGGATGCCGGATTGGGGCACGCCCGATTGACAGGATAATTAACGGTTTGATAACTTTAGGAATTAAGGTTGATTACGATTCAGAAACCGGATACTATCATGCAAAAATAGTCAATAAGCCAAAAGGAACGTACCGTTTTGAAAAACCAAGTCATACGGGGACGGAGCTATTGATGATGATCGGACTGATGACTGACGAGAAAGTTGAGATCGACAATATTGCCAATGAACCAGAAATAGATGACCTTATTTTATATTTGAATTCAGCCGGAGCCAATATAACAGAGGAAAAAAATAAAATCACGGTTAACAAAAGTCCGCTGTTAAAACAAAAGGAAGCTTTCACTATTATGTCTGATAGAAATGAACTGGTGACCTATGCCACTTTAGCAGTTGCCAGTGGGGGAGATATTGAAATCAGCCCGATTGATGAAAGTTTAATTACATCATTTTTGGAAATTATGGTCCGGGCCGGAGCCGGGGTCAAAAAAATTTCAGAGAATAAATTCAGATTTTATTACGGGAATGGTATAAAACCGGTAAACATTGAAACTTCACCGCATCCGGGATTTATGACCGACTGGCAGCCAAGCTGGGCGATATTAATGCTTAAGGCAGACGGATCAGCGGTAATTCATGAAAGGGTTTTTGAAAATAGATTTTCATATGTTGAAGAATTAAGAAAAATTGGGGCAAAAATTGATTTTATTGATACGAAAGTCGAAAATCCCGATCTTTTTTATCATTTTAATTTTGAAAAAGGTCGATCATATAAACAAATTATTAAAATTCAGGGTATGGCAGAACTTCATAATGCGATTTTGAATATCGCCGATCTGAGAGCGGGAGCGGCTTTAGCCTGCGCAGCTTTGCTGGCCAACGGTGAGACGATTGTTAATAATGCCTCAATTTTAGAAAGAGGTTATGAAAACTTCGTGGAAAAGATAAGAAAATTGGGGGGAGAGATAAAAAAAGTTTAATTTGATAAAATATCACTATGAGTAAGATTAAAAATATCCTAATTTTGGCCGGAGGAGATAGTACTAGGTTTTGGCCGTTAGAGGACAAAATTTTTTTTGGTTTTTTGGGTAAACCCTTGATTCTTTTTCAGATAGAAGAATTACTAAAGTATGGTGAACTAATAACGGTTGTGGCTAATAAAAACAATGCAAAGGTTATTAAAAGACTGATAGACAATATTAACCTTAAAAAGGTTCAGGTTTTAGTTCAAAAAGATAACTTTTCCGGGATGGCAGGTGCAGTTTTTTCTACACAAAACCATATCGAGGGCGAAGTTTTAATCGTCAACGGCAGTGACTTGATTGATTATGCAGTCATTTCAAAAATGAGTCTATTAATTAATAAAGATAATAAGCTGATTTTGATTGGTAAAAAATTTAATGAGTATTTTCCCGGCGGATATTTTAAATTTACCGATATCGATAAAGTAACAGAAATTGTAGAAAAACCGGCCAAAGACAAATTACCCTCACCAATTGTTAAATTAGTTTTTGATTATTTTGCCGATATTAATATTTTGTTAAATCAAATTTCTCAAATAAAAACAAAAAACGATGATCTTTATGAGTTGGCTGTTAATAAATTATTATCTGATGAATTAAAAAGGTCTTTTATTCTTTATGACTCTTTTTGGTTCGGTCTAAAGTATCCTTGGCAGGTTTTGACGATGATGAAGAATTTTTTACTGACAATAAAAGAAAGCAGCATTTCTTCAACCTCGGTAATTTCTAAAAAAGCCATTATTGTCGGTCCGGTTATCATTGGAGATAATGTTAAAATTGGTGATTATTGTAAAATAGTCGGACCGGCTTTTATTAATGACAACAGTGTAATTGGTGATTATTCTATGATCAGAGAAAGCCAGATCGGTCAGGATTGTTTGATCGGATCATATACGGAAGTGGCCAGATCATATATCGGTAACAATGTTTTTTTGCACCGTAATTATATTGGTGACTCGATTTTGGATAACGGCGTCATGTTCGGAGCCCAGGCAGTAACCGGAAACTTTAGATTTAATGGAGAAAAAGTATCCTCTCTGGTCAATGAAAATAAGGTTGATACCGGTATGAATAAATTAGGAGCTATGGTGGGCGGTCTTTCAAAGGTCGGGGTCAATGCAACAATTTTACCAGGAGTGAAAATTGGGAAAGAGACATTGGTTGGTCCGGGAGAAATAGTGAAACATGATCTTAACGATAAGATTTATTTTTCCAATGGAAAAGAGAAAATTAATTTAAAAATATGAAAAAAGTAACGGTAATTGGAGGAGGTACAGGAACATTTGTTGTTCTATCGGGGTTGAAAAATTATCCGATAAATCTATCGGTTGTGGTTTCAATGATGGATTCCGGTGGTTCAACAGGCAGACTTCGCGATCAGTTGGGAATTTTGCCGCCGGGAGATCTAAGACAATGTTTAGTGGCATTGTCCGATGCGCCAGTTCTCTGGAGAAAGCTGTTTCTTTATCGTTTTGAAAAAGGCGATTTGGAAGGGCATAACTTTGGTAATATTTTTTTGGCTGCTTTAGAAAAAGTCAGTAATTCTTATAACGAAGCAATTGATGCGGTATCCTATGTCTTAAAAACCAAAGGAAGAGTTATTCCTGTTACTTATGACAAACTCCATCTGGTGGCCGAGTATGAGAATGGAAAAAAAATAACAGGTGAAGGCCTGATCGATGAAAATCACGCGGAAAAAACACGGATAAAGAAAATCTATTTAGAACCTCAAGGAAAAGCCAATCCCAAAGCAATCAAAAGTATCGAAGAATCTGATTTTATTGTTATTGGACCGGGTGATTTATATACAAGTATTATTTCTGTACTTTTAGTTGATGGTGTTAAGGAAGCACTTAAAAGAAGCAAAGCAAAAATTGTTTATATCATGAATTTAATGACAAAATCGGGTCAAACCACAAATTATAAAGCCTCTGACCATCTTAGAGACTTAAGTGAATATTTGGGAAGTCAACCGGACTATGTTTTGATTAATAATGGTAATATTTCTACCGATATTTTAACAAGTTATAAGCATTATAATGAAGTTAAGGTCGAGAACGATTTAAATAAAAATGGTTACCAAATAATTGAAAAAGACTTGATCGATAATAAAAAAATTGAAAAAAGTACGGCGGACATATTATACCGGAGTATTTTACGTCACGATTCGGAAAAAATCGCTAAAGAATTAAAAAAAATATTTTATGTTTAAAAAACACACGATTTCTTTTAAAAATGCCTTTAATGGTCTAGTTTGGTCTTTGAAAACTCAACCTAATTACAGAATTCATCTGTCTTTGTCCCTATTGGCATTGGGTTTGGGTTTTTGGTTAAAGATTTCTTACACAGAATTTTTAATAATTATTATGGTGATAATGGTCGGTCTGGTAATTGAAACAATTAATACGGCGATCGAATCGACAACTGACGCGATTGATACTAAAATAAGAGAAGATATTAAAATCAGCAAAGATGTTTCAGCCGCAGCGATGTTAATATATGCAATTGGTTCAACAATAATTGCATTAATGATATTTATTCCCAGAATTATTATTTAATAACATTTTTTACTTTTGACTTTTAATTTTTGATTTTATATTGCTATGTCAACCTATTTGTTTGCAGTATTTTCATCTTTTATCTTGAATTTTATTTTAATTCTTCCTTTTATTAATTTTCTTTATCAATTAAAGTTTCAGCGGCAGCAACAGAAAACTAAGGATTTCTTAAACAGGCCGACACCAATATTTGATAAATTTAATAAAGAGAAAAACGGAACTCCGATTGGTGGAGGAATTCTTGTTTTATTGACAACAATTTTTGTTTTCTTTTTTTTCATTTTTATGTATTCGATCTTCAAAAAGAACATTTTTAGTAATTATCCCTCGGCATCAACGGAAATAATAATTATTATTTTTACCTTTCTGTCATTTGGTATTCTGGGTTTTTTGGATGATTTCAAAAAAATATTTTCCTGGAAAAAAAACGAATTTTTTGGCTTAAGGATTAGACATAAGTTTATTATTGAGCTGATATTATCCTTGATAATTTCATATTTACTTTTTTTTAATCTTAAAATAAATATTATTTATATTCCTTTCTTTGGAGTTTTTAACATTTCTTATTTTTATATTTTGTTTTCTTCTTTTGTGATCATGGCTTTTGCCAATGCGGTCAATATCACAGATGGGTTAGATGGATTAGCCAGCGGAACTTTACTTTTTGCTTTAATGGGGTTTTGGGTTATTTCCCGCTCCATTCTTGACGTGCCGACCTCTTTATTTATCGCCGCTTGGCTGGGTGGACTAATGGCATTTCTTTATTTCAATATTTTTCCGGCCAGAATTTTTTTAGGTGATACCGGATCGCTATCATTTGGAGCGACTTTTGCCGTCATTGGTTTGATCTTAGGTAAAGCATTTGCTTTACCGATTATTGGTGGTATTTTTGTAATCGAAATCTTATCTTCTTTTATTCAAATTGTCGGAAAAAAATATTTTAAAAGAAAAATTTTTTCAGTCGCACCTTTTCATCTTTATCTTCAATCTAAGGGTTGGCCGGAACCAAAGATTGTCATGCGCTTGTGGTTGATATCGATTATCTTCGTTATCTTCGGTTTAATGATAGCCTTCATGAAATAAATGATAAAATAGTTTTAATGTTAAAAAGATTATTGATCCGTAATAAATTTTTTTTACCTTTAGTAACTATCCCCATAATCTTATCTTTTGTCGGTTTGATCTTTATTTTTGAAGCTTCAGCCGTCAATAGCTCCAGACAGTTTGGGGACAGTTTTCACTATTTAAAATCACAGGTAATTTGGATCTTCCTGGGACTAATTATCATGACTATTTTTTCTCTTGTTGACTATCGAAAACTTTATTTTATTTCATTTATTTCTTTGATCCTGACAGTCATTTTATTGGTGGTAGTATTGATTCCGGGAATCGGTTCAACAGCCGGAGGGGCCAGACGCTGGATAGATTTTGGCTCTTTTAATTTGCAGCCAACCGAATTAGCTAAGTTTTCAATTATAATTTATCTTTCATCTTGGTTTACCAATAAGGAAAAAAAAAGATTTTTACCCTTTGTTACATTGATCGGTTTTTTAGTTTTTTTAGTTATTCTGCAGCCGGATATGGGAACGGCCATCATTATTTTTTTGTTGAGCTTGACAATTTATTATTTTTCCGGAGCTAATCTGATGGACTTTGTTGTCATTCTCGGCGGGGCATTAATAAGTTTTTATATTTTAATTAAGACATCTCCCTACCGTTTAAACCGCTTATTAGCTTTTTTCAATCCGGCCATTGACCCGCTGGGAATTTCTTATCATATTAATCAGATTTTTATTTCTTTATCTTCCGGTGGACTTTTTGGCCGGGGATTTGGTGCTTCCCGTCAAAAATATTTATTTTTACCCGAAGCGCATACGGACTCAATTTTTGCTATTATCGGTGAGGAATATGGTTTTATCGGTGCCTTAGTTTTAATAAGTGTGTACTTGGTTTTTATATATAAAATTTATCATTTAATAAGACTGGCGCCCGACCGTCTTTCAAAGTTGACTTTAATCGGTATCTTTGCTTTTTTTAACCTCCAGTTTATTGTTAATTTATCGGGTATTGTTGGACTTTTTCCCATTACCGGAGTACCCTTGCCGTTTCTTTCCTACGGAGGAAGCAATTTATTGATCTCTTTTGCTTTGATCGGAATAATGCTGAATATTGAGAAGAAAATCGGTAGAATATAAGTATGAAACTTTTAATAACGGGCGGTCATCTCTCTCCCGCATTGGCTTTGATCGAAGAATTACAAAAAACAAAAAAAGAAGTAAATATAATTTTTGTCGGCCGTAAATATCCGCTTGACCGTGAGCGGACAATGTCCCTGGAATATAAAGAAATTAACAAAAAAAATCTTACCTTTATTTCAATTGAAGCCGGAAGATTAACCCGGGTCCTATCGGTCTCTTCGTTAATCAGTATTATTAAGATCCCATTAGGATTTATTCAGGCCTTTTTTATTATTAATGGACAGCGGCCTGACTTCATTATGTCCTTCGGAGGTTATTTGGCACTCCCTATAGTTTTTTGGGGTTATTTATTTCGGATTCCAATTTTTACCCATGAGCAGACAATCAAACCCGGTCTAGCCAATCGTTTAATTGGTTTTTTTTCCAAAAAAATTTTTGTTGCTTTTGAAGAGGTAAAAAATAGTTTTCCAAAAAATAAGGTCTATGTTTCCGGAAATCCTGTAAAACCGTCAATCTTTATGTTATCCGGGAAAAAACCTTTTGAAATAAAAAAAGATCGTCCGGTAATTTATGTTACCGGCGGATCACTCGGATCCCACAGCATCAATCTTCATATTAAAAGAATTTTGGAACCGCTTCTGGAAAAATTTATTATTATTCATCAGGTAGGTGAAACCAAAGAGTATCATGACTTTGAAGATTTAAATATAATAAAAAAGAATTTGCCCAAGTATAAAAAAGAACGATATTATTTAACTAAACATTTTTTTGATGATGAAATCGGTTATATATATAGTTTGACGGATCTAGTGGTCGGCCGATCGGGCGCTAATACTTTTTTTGAGCTTTTGGCTTTAAAAAAACCGGCTTTATTTATCCCACTACCCTGGTCTTCAGGGCGGGAGCAGCAACATCATGCGGAAATTTTTACAAAAGCCGGTTGTGGTGAGATCTTTCATCAGATAGGACCGAGCGAAAAATTACTGCGTTTAATTTATCTAATGATCAGTAAAATAGATTACTACCGGAATAATTTTAAACATTTATCAAGACTATATAAAAAAAATGTCTCAAAATATCTTATTGAAGAAATTTTTAAACAAGCTTAAATTTTTTCTGTTTTTTCTCTTTCTTTGTTTGCTGTTTTTTTCCATCCTTTGTTTTTTGAATCAATTTTTTTTAATTAAAAACATAGAGCTGGTCTCAGATAAAAAATTTTTGTTAACAAATAAAGATGAATTGATAAATAAAAATTTATTTTTGATTAATGAAGATGAAACTGCCAAAAAAATTGTCTTTAAAAATCCCCAGCTGAAGCGGGCGGTTGTTAACAAAGTTTGGCCGAATACCCTTAAAATAACCGTATATTTTTACGAACCAACAGCCGCTTTAATTGTCAATCAAGGTTTTTTTAACCTTTCGTCCGACGGGCGGATTCTAGCAAAAATAAAAGACGGACAACCGTCTTTGCCGGTTATTAATTATTATCAGAAATTAAATAGTAATTCTTTTGAAACCGGTGACAGAATTGATTATGAAGACATAAGGCAGACTTTATTTTTTATTGATAAATTAAGGCAAATAAATCTGGTTCCATTGACTATTGATATCAAAGGACAAGATATGTTAGTATTTAATTTGGAGAGTGACAAGGAAATAATTTTTAGTAATAAGAAAGAAAAAGAACTACAAGATTATCAATTAGAATTTATTATTAAACAATTCAAAATCGAGGGAAAAGAGTTTAAAAAGATTGATCTAAGATTTGAAAAACCGGTAGTAACTTTTTAATATGGTAGATAACTTAATTTGCGGTATCGATATTGGCAGTTCAAAGATTGCGACAGTTGTTGGAATGGCGTCAGAAGAAACAAGCGAGCTAAAAATTATTGGTTTTAATGCAACCACAGCCCGGGGGGTGAGAAAGGGATTGGTAGTTGATATTAAAGAAGCTACTGCAGCAGTTGAGGATAGTGTCGAGAAAGCCGAAAGGATGGCCGGCCACAAAATTAATCGGGCTTATGTAGCAGTCGGCGGACCCCATATTTCATCATTAAATTCACATGGAATTGTCGCCGTATCCAATCCTCAAGGAGAGATTAACGAAGAGGACGTGGCCCGGGTTGTTGAAGCTGCTAAAGCAATTTCCCTTTCTTCCACCCGTAGAATTATTGAAGTTATTCCCCGCGACTATATTGTAGATGGCCAGTCGGGAATCAAAAATCCGATCGGCATGAGCGGAGTGAGGCTTGAAGTTGAGACCCATATAATCACCGCCTCTTCCACTAATTTAAAAAACCAAGAAAGAATTTTAAATGATTTAGGGATCGAAAATCAGGGGTTTGTTTTTTCCGGATTGGCTTCGGCCGAAGCCGTCTTAACCAATACGGAAAAGGAATTGGGAATCGTTTTGGTTGATATCGGCGGCGGAAAGATCGATTTATCAATCTATGTTGATGGAGCCTTGTCTTATTCTACTTCAATTTCGATCGGAGCCCGCCATATTTCTAATGATATTGCTGTGGGTTTAAGGGTTTCCCTTGATTCAGCGGAAAAAATAAAGATTTTTTTAAGCAAAAGCTTAAATGGCAAGAAGAAAAACTCCCAGATTAATTTAAATGAACTAGATCTGCCAGAAAATATTTCTGAAGTGTCTTTAAAAACTTTAGTCGACGGAATTATCGCTCCAAGACTTGAAGAGATTTTTAAATTGATTTTTGAGGAAATTGAAAAAAGCGAATTGGGCCAGCAAATTCCTTCAGGTCTGGTGATAACCGGGGGCGGCGCTTTGACAATTGGAATGTTAGAAACAGGTAAAAGAGTAGTCGGTTTACCAATAAGATTGGGTTTTCCGGAAAAAGTTTCCGGTCTGGTTGACGAAATCATGGATCCACAGTATTCAACGACGGTTGGCTTGCTATTATATGGACAAAAAGACACTTTTATCGATAAAGACAACTTTAAAAATTTTGGTAAAATATTGAAAGATTTTAAATTAGGCAGTTCTATCAGTGGTTTAAAAAATTTTATTAAGCAGTTCATTCCCTAATATGTTAATTAAGCCTCGAGCCGGACAAGCGGCAAGAATAAAAGTCGTCGGAGTTGGCGGTGGCGGTGGAAATGCGCTGTCTTTTATGGTTGAAGAAGGCGGTATCAAAGGTGTTGAATTCGTTGCTATTAATACGGACGCACAAGCACTTCTTAACAATAAAGCGACCATAAAAATTCAGATTGGTGAAAATTTAACTAAGGGTTTGGGATCCGGCGGCGATCCTGAGGTCGGCCGACAGGCGGCTGAAGAGTCGAGAGAAAGATTAAAAGAAGATCTGTCAGGAGCCGATATGATTTTTTTGGCATGCGGTGAAGGTGGGGGCACCGGAACCGGCGCGTCTCCGGTTATTGCGGAAATTGCTAAGGAGAGCGGCGCCCTGACCATTGCCGTAGTGACAAAACCGTTTGAGTTTGAAGGCAGCAAGAGAAAATTCTGCGCGGACGATGGCATTATGAAGTTGAAAGAAAAGGTTGATACTTTGATTGTTGTTCCCAATCAAAGAATTTTAAATATCATTGACAAAAAAACACCGATCCTCGAGGCCTTCAAGAAAATTGATGCGGTCCTGCATCAAGGGGTTAAGGGAATCGCCGAACTGATCACTACTCCTGGTTTGATCAATGTCGATTTTGCCGATATCAGAACCATTATGCAGGGGGCGGGGACAGCCTTGATGGGTGTGGGTGTCGGCACCGGTGACAAACGGGCGATCGCTGCCATTAAACAGGCTATTTCTTCACCGCTTCTGGATATTTCAATTGAGGGAGCGCGGGGAGTTTTGTTCAACGTGGTTGGAGGACAGGATTTGACCATGGCCGAAGTTGACGAGGCGGCTTCTATTATTGCCAAGTCGGTTGATCAGGATGCCGATATTATTTTCGGCGCCGTTATTGATGATAAAATGATGGATCAGATCAAAGTGACGATCATTGCCACAAAATTTGATGATAACCGTTTAAAACTGTTCCGTTTCAAAAAAACTGAAGAAGTTATTGAGCCCAGTCCGGAAAAATTAACCAGACGGGAAGAGAGAAAATTAGATGAAGATATTGACAAAGAAGAAATCAATAATGATGATGAATTTATCGACGATGACACTTCAGAATTTGACATCCCCGCATTCCTAAGAAAGAAATAAACAAATATCCTCCCTCTTATATTATAATGATCAGATATGTTTAAAACCGTAAACGCCAATGAAAATTTTCCCGAAATGGAAAAAAAATGGCTGAAACATTGGTATAAATCAGGAATTGATAAAAAATATCGGGAAAAAAATTCAAAGTCGAATAAATACTTTTCATTTTTAGATGGTCCGATTACGGCCAATAATCCGATGGGCGTCCATCATGCCTGGGGCCGGACCTATAAAGATCTCTGGCCGCGTTTTTATAACCTATTAGGCTACCGGCAACGGTTTCAAAACGGATTTGACTGCCAGGGGCTTTGGGTTGAAGTTGAAGTTGAAAAGGAATTAGGGCTTCATACGAAAAAAGATATTGAAAATCTGGTCGCCGGAGACGCAAAAGCTTCAATCGCCAAGTTTGTTAAATTATGCAAGGACAGAGTGTTAAAGTTTTCAAAAATTCAGACGGAACAGTCAAAAAGACTGGGATATTTT
>CAYQTP010000001.1:19679-29552 GCA_964420475.1 uncultured Gammaproteobacteria bacterium | reverse complement strand
TCTCAGCGATTAAACTATCTAAACAAACAATGAAAACAATTAAACTTAATTTATTCTGGGCTTTCGCGTATAATGTGATTTTGATACCGGTCGCCATGATGGGGTGGATCAGTCCGATTTTAGCATCAGGGGCGATGGCCTTTTCAAGCATTTCTGTTGTTACAAATTCGCTTTTCCTTAAAAAAGCAAAAATATAAATCTATGTGCGGAGGATGCGGACCGAAAAAACCGGGAAAATAAACGATTAGATAATTTATTTATTTTTTATGGCCAAGATTAGTAAAAAAACCATTCACATTAAAGGAATGCATTGCCCTTCCTGTGAAATTTTGATCACCGATAAATTCAAGGAAATGCCCAACGTGACCGAAGTCAAATCTGACTTTAAAAAACAGGAGGCAGAAGTCTATTTTTCCGGCCATTTAAATCAAGACATCGTCAACAAAAAAATTCAGCCATTTGGATATGAAATTGGAGAAAGGAAAAATGAAGATGAAGATGAAGATAATGAACCTTTAAGCAAGAAAATTTTTGAGGCATTTTTAATTATCCTGGGTTTAGGCCTAATTTATTTAATTGCCAAAGAAATCAACATTATTCCGGCAATTAATATTACCGGTAATCTAAATCTTATAACAGTCTTGTTTTTAGGCTTGGTAGCGTCAATATCCACTTGTATGGCAACGTCAGGGGCTTTGTTTTTGTCAACCATAGGACGGAGAACCAATAATTTAAAACAAGCAGTTTATTTTAGTCTGGGAAGGATTATCTCTTATGCGTTTTTTGGTTTTATTGCCGGTTTAATCGGCAGCGTCATCATTACCAACTTTAAATTCGGATCGGTTTTAACTTTACTGGCGGCCATTTTTATGATCCTACTTGGTCTGGATATGCTGAAGATTGTCACTTTTGCCGCTATTATTCCATTTGGAGCAACCTCAAGTATTTTTAGGAAATTAGAACACTTGCTTATAAAAGATCCACATAAGTCAGCTTTTTTCTTAGGGGCGATTACTTACTTTTTACCTTGCGGATTTACCCAGGCGACCCAGGTCTATGCTTTGGGTTTAGCATCTCCTTGGCAAAGCTCCCTGACAATGGCGGTTTTTGCTTTAGGAACAGCTCCAGCGATAGTGTTTATCGGTTCCTTAAGGGGTTTGTTAAAAAGCACTTTCTATCAATATTTTATGAAAATAGTGGCCGTTGGCGTTTTAATTCTGGGTTTATATTATGCAACCAACTTTTTATCAATTTATGGAATTAATCTGGGATTAAATCAAGTTAAAAAAAGTGACTCTGCAAATACAAAAATAGAAAGTGGTAAACAAATTATTAATATGGATGTCGTAAGCGGCGGTTATATTCCAAATTTCTTTACTATCAAGAAAAATGTCCCGGTCAAATGGGTGATTAACGGTAAAAACGTTTTTGGCTGTCAAGGATACTTTGTTGTTCCCAGTTTAAATGTTTCCAAAGCATTAAATGAAGGTGAAAACATCATAGAATTTACTCCAAAAGATGCCGGTTTTATCAACTTTTCCTGCGGGATGGGGATGTACCGAGGACGGATAGAAGTAGTCGACTGATTATATATCCAACTATTGCTCCGCCAATAACATCCATGAAATAATGGCAGCCTAAATAAATTCTTGAATAGCTGATTAAAATTGCCACCAGATAATAGAACCAGCGTCTTTTCTTATCAAAAAAAGTCAAAACTGTGGCCGCCGCGAAGGCGGTAGCTGCATGTCCGGAGGGGAAGGAAAAATCCCTGGGACAGTTAGCCTGAAATAATAATACCTGACGATATAAACCAAAAAACGGCCGGGTTCTTTGAAAAATATGTTTTAAAACTATATCGGTGAATAAAAGTGTCATTAAAAAAGAAAGTGAAAATAAAAGAATAAACTTTTTATCTCTTTTACTGATTCCCGGATGTTTTCTTTCTTCCAGTATTACCGTCAGTACAATCGCAATTAACCAGACTAAAATTGAAGCACCTCTCATGGAAAAAAAAGAAAAAAAGTAATCAAAAAAAACATTATGAGGAATTAATTTAATTAAAAAATTTGTTAGAAAATGATCAAGAGAGACAATTTCAACCATTAGTAACATTATAAACAAAAACTTTATTTTTTCCCTGAATGATTTTTTCCTTCTTTTTCAGCGACTTGATCGGATACATATAGGAAACGACATTAAAATTTTTAATTTTCAATTTACAATTTTCAATGACCTTTTCGAGATACCAAGGGGAGATGTATAAATAGAAAGTTAAAAGTGAAAAGTTAAAAGTTAACAGTTTGTTAAAGTTCATTGTAAAAATATCGCCGTAAACAATCTTAATATTTTTTTTGTTCGGGTGAAAAAACCGGCGGAGATGAAGAATTAAAATTAAAACCGGATTAATTTCGACGGCGACAAACTTAGTATTGAGCCTCCGTTGAGAAGAGTCATTCGCGGCTGAAAAAATTATTATTCCATCACCGGCCCCAAGATCAAAAACGATCTGTTCATCTTTTAAATTTAGAGCCTTAATAATTTTTGGAATATCAACCGGCTGGGAGGGAAAATAAGGGATGGGGGAAAGTTTTGGGGAGGAGAAAAGGATAATTATAACAACTATTGAAATTATAGAAACGATCAATAATGGCATTGACTAATTCTATCAATTATTGCTAATATTAGGTCGTTTGAAATATGTTTGATATTTAAATTTTAATATTTAATATTTTTTCTCATATGATACAACTTGTCGTCGGTAGTCAGTGGGGGGATGAGGGAAAGGGTAAGATAGTTGATATGATGGCGGAAAAGGCCGATTTAGTCGTCCGTTTTCATGGTGGCAATAATGCCGGTCATACGGTAGTAGTTAATGGAAAAAAATTTCCCTTTCATCTGATTCCTTCGGGTATTCTACAAAAGAAGCCGGTTGTAATCATTTCCGACGGAGTGGTCATCGATCCAAATGTTTTACTTGAGGAAATTGCTATCTTTGAAAAAGAAGGAATTAATTTAAAAAAGAAATTGTTAATCTCTCCCCGCTGTCATTTAATCATGCCTTATCATAAAGAACTTGATCAGGCTTATGAAAACGCCCGCGGAAAGAACAAGCTCGGAACGACCAAGCGGGGAATAGGTCCAGTTTATGCTGATAAAGTCAGTTATAACGGAATAAGAATATATGAGCTTTTAAACTGGCCTTTATTTGTAGAAAAGTTCAAGTTTCAGACAGGGATAAAAAATAAAATATTAATCACCTTTGGCGTTCCTCCGATAAAGGTGGAAGCTTGCCTTCCGATTTTTAAAAAGCTGGCGGAAAAGATCAGACCAATGGTTGGAGATACTTTTGCGGTATTTCAAAAAGCAATTAAACTAAAAAAACGGATACTTTTTGAAGGCGCTCACGGAATAATGCTTGACAATAGTTTTGGACTTTATCCATATGTGACGGCCTCAAATGTTATCGAAGGAGGAGTAAACGTCGGAAGCGGAATTTCTTCAAAAAAGATCGATGAAATCTGGGGTGTTGTTAAAGCCTATACTTCAAGAGTTGGAGGCGGTCCGCTACCCACAGAATTATTTGATAAAACCGCGGATAAAATTAGAGAAAAAGGTTATGAATACGGGACGACAACCGGGCGGCCGCGCCGGATTGGTTGGTTGGACTTGCCGGCAGTAAAATTTGCTTGTCAACTATCTTCAATCAACCGGATTGCTGTTACTAAAGCCGATATCTTATCAGGATTGAGCTCAATAAAAGTTTGTGTCGGTTATAAATTAAATGGTAAAAAAATTGATTTTAGCCAATGCGGATATTTGGAGCTGGCAAAATTAACACTAATTTATAAAAGTTTTCCCGGCTGGAAGGAAGATATTTCTAAAGTTAAATCGTTCAATAAACTGCCGAAAAACTGTCAGAAATATCTTAAGTTCATTGAAAAGTATTTAGAAGTGAAAATAAGAATCGTTTCGGTCAGTCCCGACAGAAAAGCGAGTATATTTGTTTGAATATAGACAAAGCTTGCCACTGAATTTTATTGCTCCGTTGGAGCCTCTTCGCAGTCGCGAAGTCCAAAGTCGCAAAAAATTAAGTGTCACGCTTTTTGCTTTTACATTTTGAAAATTGAAAATTATAAATTGAAAATTTAAAAATATGCTAAACATAAGAAAAGATATGGGTCTGACCTTTGATGATGTTTTGTTGGTTCCTCAGAAAACTAATTTGGTTTCCCGTACCTCAGTTAATTTATCTACCAGCTTGACAAAAAAAATTAAACTAAAAATTCCAATTATTTCATCCAATATGGATACGGTGACCGAAACAAAAATGGCCATTGCTTTAGCACGTGAGGGCGGTATCGGTATTATTCACCGATTTGTAACTATAGCTAGAGAGGCTGAAATGGTTGAGGAAGTAAAAAAAGAAAAATTATTGGTCGGTGCTGCGGTCGGAATAAACAGTGATTATATTGAAAGAACGAGAGCTTTAATTAAAGCAGGGGCAGACGTAATTATAATTGATATTGCTCATGGTCATTCAATTTTTTTAATTAAAGTATTAAAAGAGTTAAAGAAAAAATTTCCCAAAACCGATTTTATTGCTGGTAATGTGGCGACTGCTGAGGCTACTGAAGAATTAATAAAAAATGGCGCCGACGCAATTAAAGTTGGCATTGGTCCTGGCGCCTTATGTATCACAAGAATTGTTGCGGGAGCCGGAGTGCCTCAGTTAACGGCTATTTCCGAGTGTGCAACAGTTGCACAAAAATATGATATCCCGATAATCGCCGACGGCGGAATCAGAAATTCCGGAGATATGGTGAAAGCTCTGGCAGTCGGCGCCTCAACGGTTATGATCGGAACCCTATTTGCCGGTTGTGATGAATCGCCGGCCTTACCATTTTTTAAAAATAACAGAAGATTTAAATTAACTCGAGGAATGGCGTCACTGATGGCCAATCATGACCGGCAGAAAAACGATATAAAGGTGAAAAAAGATTTGAAAGAATATGCGGCCGAAGGGGTTGAGGCGGTCGTTCCTTACCGGGGCAATGTGACCGATTTTATCAGGCAGATGCTTGGCGGTGTCCGTTCGGGATTTTCATATTGCGGGGCAAAAAATATAACCGAAGCTTGGAAAAAAGCCGAATTTATCCAGATAACCCAGAGTTCCTTAATTGAATCAATGCCGCACGATGTCGAGCAGTTGTAAAGTTTACCCTGAACGAACAAAGTGAGCGAATGGGTGGGCGGGGAGGGAGTCGAACCCTCACGGCGGTGAAGCCACTAGTTTTTGAGACTAGCCTGTCTGCCATTCCAGCACTCGCCCAATAATCCTTTATTATATATCAATAACTCAGTAATTTGCCCTTGCTTTTTCCCCCAAATTGTATAAAATGTTATTCTCAGAGACTATGAAAAATTCTGAGATTTTTTTTGAGAAAAAAATGAAACGAATCCCCATTGCCGGGGATTTTTTTTTGAAAGATATTATCTCCCTAGATCAATTTGATCAAAAATCAATTAATTTACTGCTTCGCCAGGTAGTAAAGATTAAAAAAACACCGGTGAAAAAACTATTTAACATTCTTTCCGGTAAAATCGTTGCACTTCTGTTTTTTGAGCCATCAACTCGGACTTTTAGCTCCAATTCATCAGCTGTTAAACGTCTTGGCGGGCAGACGATCGAACATCAAAACCCAACACAAAATTCATCGGTTGTCAAAGGGGAGACGATTGAAGATACGATAAAAATGATTGAGCAGTATTCTGATGCAATTGTTATCCGTCATCCGCAGGTAGGAACAGCGGAAAAGGCTGCCAAAGTGGCTGATATTCCCATAATTAATGCCGGAGACGGCGTTGGTGAACATCCGACCCAGGCCCTTCTTGATATGTTCACAATCTATGAAAAACATAAACACTTAGATCGTCTAAAGGGTTTGATAGTCGGCGATCTTCTCAATGGCCGGACTGTCCACTCGCTGATTCGCGGTTTATCTATTTTTTCCAAAAATACTCTTTATCTACTTTCACCAAAACAACTGCGATTAACTAAGAAAGATTTTGAAGAAGCGGAAAAAAGAAAAATAAAATTAATTGAAATAAAATCATTTAAGGAAATTCCGTCCGACTGTCATTTTTGGTATTGGACCCGGGTGCAGAAAGAGCGGTTTACCGATAAAAATGAGTATGAAAAACTGAAGCACAGCTTTGTTTTGACAAAAAAATTAATGGAGCAAAAAGCCGGGAAAAATACTTTGAT
Source organism: uncultured Gammaproteobacteria bacterium (assembly GCA_964420475.1). Taxonomy (GTDB): domain Bacteria; phylum Patescibacteriota; class Microgenomatia; order UBA1406; family GWC2-37-13; genus GWC2-37-13. The sequence continues at coordinate 23,284 of CAYQTP010000001.1, read as the reverse complement.
CATGCATCCACTTCCTCGGGTAGGAGAGATTGAAACAGCTGTTGATGCAGATCCGCGGGCAGTATATCTTACTGTTGAGGCAAAAAATGGCATGTATGTGAGGATGGCACTATTTAGTTTAATATTAAAAAATTAAAAGCTCGATGTCGAATTTGCCCTTTTGAAAATAATAAATTATGAAAGCAAAATTAATCTTAAAAGATGGGCAAATTTTTGAAGGAAAAAGCTTTGGTTATGAACAATCGGGCTCCGGCGAATTGGTTTTTTCGACAGGCATGGTTGGTTATCCGGAGTCTTTGACCGATCCATCTTATGAGGGTCAAATTTTGGTAATGACTTATCCGGTTATCGGCAGTTATGGAGTTTCCGATAAAAAATTTTGGGAATCGGATAGAATTCACGTTTCCGGTTTAATTGTTTCTCAATATATTGATACACCGTCGCATTTTCAAAGCAAGATGACTTTAGGAGACTGGCTGAAAAAAGAAAAAATTCCCGGACTAATGATTACTGACACTCGTTATATAACTCAACAATTAAGAGATAAGGGGGCTCAATTGGCTAAAATTATCTTTGATAAAGACACTGGTTTTATTGATCCTAATATAAGCAATTTAGTTGATGCTGTTTCTACTAAAAAACCATTAATTGAGGGGAAGGGGAGTCGAACGGTCGTATTAATCGATTGCGGTGTCAAAGCCAATATCAATAGAAATTTGGTTAACCGAGGTGTCAAATTGATAACGGTTCCCTGGGATTTTGATATTTTTTCTCTTAAAGAAAAAATTGCCGGAGTGATAGTATCCAACGGCCCCGGTGATCCAAAAATGGTTGATGTGACGATTGGAACGGTGAAAAAAATTATGGCAAAAAAAATTCCCTTACTGGGAATTTGTTTGGGAAATCAAATTTTAGCATTAGCCGCCGGCGGAGATACCTATAAAATGAAATTCGGTCATCGCGGACAGAATCAACCCTGTATTATGGTTGGAACTAAACGCTGTTATTTGACAACGCAAAATCATGGCTTTGCCATTGGTAAAGTTCCAAAAGATTTTTCCCCATGGTTTATCAATGCCAATGATAATACCAACGAAGGTATCATCCATAGAAAACACCCATTTATGTCAGTTCAATTCCATCCGGAAGCCAGTCCCGGCCCGCTGGACACAGAATGGATATTTGATTATTTTTTGAAGAAATTATGAATAAATTTAAAAAAATATTAATTCTTGGTTCAGGAGCTTTAAAGATAGGTCAAGCGGGAGAATTTGATTACTCCGGTTCCCAGGCAATTAAGGCTTTTAAAGAAGAGGGGATCAAAACGGTTTTGATTAATCCCAATATTGCTACAATCCAGACTTCAAAAGAACTGGCTGATAAAGTTTATTTTCTGCCGGTGACGGTTGATTTCGTCACTGAAGTGATAGAAAAGGAAAAACCCGATGGAATTGTTTTATCCTTTGGTGGTCAGACAGCCTTAAACTGCGGAATGGAGCTCTATAAAAAAAGAATTCTACACAAACATAATGTTCAAGTTTTGGGAACTCCGGTATCATCAATTATCCTAACTGAAGACCGGGAACAATTTGCCAATCATCTTCATAAAATTAATATCTCAACTCCTAAAAGTTTTGCCGTAAATTCAATTGAAAAAGGTTTAAAGAAAGCTCTGGAAATCGGTTACCCGGTTATGATTCGAGCCGGTTATTCATTAGGCGGTCAAAAATCAGGAGTGGCTAGAAATGAGAATGAATTTATCGCCATTGCTAAAAATGCCTTAACTTTTTCTCCGCAGATTTTGGTAGAAAAATATTTACATCATTTTAAGGAAATTGAATATGAAGTAGTCCGGGACCAATATGATAACTGTGTGACGGTATGTAATATGGAAAATATGGATCCGCTGGGCATCCATACCGGCGAATCAATTGTAGTCGCCCCAAGCCAGACGTTAACCAATTTTGAATATCATTATTTGAGAAAGTTATCAATTAAAATTGTCCGCAGCCTGAAAATCATTGGTGAATGTAACGTCCAGTTTGCCCTAAATCCTAATCCAAAAGGGGTTATTGGATATTATGTCATTGAAGTCAATGCCCGTTTATCACGTTCTTCAGCTCTGGCTTCCAAGGCAACCGGTTATCCGTTAGCTTACGTAGCAGCAAAATTAATTTTAGGGAAAAGTTTAATGGAGATAAAAAACCAGGTCACAACTATTACCCAGTCGTTTTTTGAACCGGCCCTAGACTATATTGTGGTAAAAATTCCCCGCTGGGATATGGACAAATTTAAAAAGACATCGGAAAAGATCGGCAGCTCAATGAAATCGGTCGGCGAAATCATGGCTATTGGCCGGACTTTTGAAGAAGCAATTCAAAAAGGCGTCAGAATGCTCGATATTGGCATTCAAGGAGTGACTGATAACAATTATAATCTGACTGAAGAAGAAGTTTTATCTAAAATTAAACAAGCCAATTCCAAGAGAATTTTTTTTATTACCAAAGCTTTAAAATCAGGAGTGACAGTTAAAAAAATTTATCAGCTGTCCGGAATTGATCCCTGGTTTTTATATCGATTAAGGGAAATTAATGAAGCAGAAAAAAAATTGATCAATAATAAAGATTTAGACCGAGATAAGCTTCTTAATTTAAAGCAATTAGGGTTTTCGGATAAGAAAATAGGGGAATTAATAGGGGATAGTGAATTATGGGTTAGAGAGCTAAGAAAGAAATTAAAAATCAGTCCTTCGGTTTTCCAGATAGATACCTTAGCTGGAGAATTTCCTGCCAGAACAAACTATTTATACACAACTTATAACGGTTGTCATCATGACGTTAATCCGATCGGAAAGGAAGGCATAATGGTTTTAGGCTCTGGACCGTACCGAATCGGATCATCGGTCGAGTTTGACTGGACCTGTGTCAATAGTTCTTTATTCTTAAAAAAATATGGCAGAAAATCAATTATTGTTAACTGTAATCCGGAAACAGTCTCAACCGATTATGATATTTCAGACAGGCTTTATTTTGAAGAATTAAGTTTTGAACGGGTGACCGATATCTATGAGTTTGAGCAGTCATCAGCTGTCATAGTTTCAGTTGGAGGACAAACCCCCAATAATATTGCCAAAAAAATTGATCAATACGGGATGAAAATTTTGGGTACTTCGGCTGTTGATATCGATCGGGCCGAGGATAGGAAAAAATTTTCCCAGCTGCTTGACAATTTACAAATTAAACAACCGATTTGGAACAGCTTTACAGATATGAAAGTTGCTTTAGAATTTGCGCGTAAAGTTGGATATCCGATTTTAGTCAGACCGTCTTATGTACTCTCCGGAGCTGCTATGAATCTTTGTTACAACCCAAAGGAATTGAAGCATTTTATTGAAAAGGCAACCAACATTAATAAAAAACACCCAGTAACGATTTCAAAATATATGGTTAATGCCCGCGAAGTCGAATTTGACGGAGTAGCAGAATCGGGAAAGGTCAAAGTTTTTGCCATTTCCAATCATATTGAACACGCAGGTGTTCATTCCGGTGATGCAACGATTGTCTATCCGGCCGAACGGGTACGATTTTTTAGCGGTACACGGATGG
>CAYQTP010000001.1:0-19579 GCA_964420475.1 uncultured Gammaproteobacteria bacterium | reverse complement strand
GCAACGATTGTCTATCCGGCCGAACGGGTACGATTTTTTAGCGGTACACGGATGGTTGAGATTGCCAACCAATTAAGCACGGCTTTAAATATATCCGGCCCGTTTAATATTCAATTTATGGTCAAGGATAACAAAGTCTATGTAATTGAGATGAATTTACGGGCCTCCCGGACTTTTCCGTTTATTTCTAAAGTAACCGGAGTAAATTTTGCTGAAGTCATCGTCGATAGTTTTTTTGGAAAAAGCAAAGAATATAAAATTAATTACCCCAATTATGTAGCCGTAAAAGCACCCCAATTTTCCTTTGCAAGAATAGAAGGTGCCGATCCGGCGCTCGGTGTCGAAATGGGCTCAACCGGAGAAGTGGCTTGTTTTGGTGAGACTGCCGAGGAAGCTTATTTAAAATCTTTACTATCAATAGGTTTGTCCTTAAAAAATAGAACGGCCCTAGTCACAATTGGCGGAGAAGAGAATAAATTACGTTTTGCCGAATCAATCTGGCGTTTAAAAAATCTGGGATTTAAGCTTTATACTACCAAAAAGACCCATTTTTTTCTTAAAACCAAAGGAGTCCGGACAAAATTGGCCTATAAACTTTTTGAAAAACAAAGCCCCACCGTTATTGATCTGATAGAATCGCAAAAAGTTTCACTGGTCATCAATTTGAGCGAAGATTATAACAATGACAGTTCGTTTAAAAGAGTAATAACCGACGGATATCTAATCCGCCGGGCGGCGATTGACAATAATATTCCGTTATTTACGGATTTAAATTCAGCCAGATTTTTTGTAAATGCGATTGATCGATATAAGATTGAGGATTTGAAAATTAAGAGTTGGGATGAGTATCTATGATTAAACTACCTGGTTTAATAGACATTCATGTTCATCTGCGTGATCAGGAGCAAACTTATAAAGAAGATTTTTTTACAGGAACATCAGCTGCATTAGCAGGAGGATTTACAACAGTGTTGGATATGCCGAATAATATAATTCCTATAACCTCGATTAAAACTTTGGAAGAAAAACAAAACAATGCTCGGAAAAAAATAGTTTGTGATGTCGGTTTTTATTTTGGGTCACAAGGTAAAAACTTAAAAGAATTTAAAGAAGCTCAAAGTCAAGTTTTTGGTTTGAAGCTCTATTTTAATCAAACAACCGGTAACTATATTGTTGACGAAAAAGTATTCAAAAAAATTTGTAAGGTCTGGCCAACAAAAATGCCAATATTACTTCATTCGGAAGCAAATGTTATTGAAAAAATTATAGAAATTGCCGGTCAATCCGGTCAAAGGATTCATGTTTGTCATGTTAGTTCGGAAAAAGAATTCAAAACTATAATTAATGCCAAGCAAAAAGGATACAAAGTAACTTGTGGAGCGACCCCGCATCATCTTTTTTTGACCGAGGCCGATGCAAAAAAACTAGGACCTTTTGGAAAAATGAAGCCATCTTTGAAAACAAGAAAGGACATTGATTTTATTTGGAAACATTTAAAATATATTGACGTGATTGAGTCAGATCATGCTCCCCACACAATTGAAGAAAAAAAATCTGATAAAATGCCATTTGGTGTCCCCGGATTAGAAACAACATTACCACTTTTAATCACTGCCGTTTCTGAAAAAAAGTTTTCGATTAATCGATTAATCGAACTATGCTTTGATAATCCTAAGAAAATATTTAATATTAAAACAGATATAAATACATTCGTAGAGATTGATGAAAAAGAAGAGTATATTATTGATAATAAAAATCTAAAAACCAAATGCGGCTGGTCACCTTTTGCCGGAAAGAAAGTAAAAGGGAGGGTAAAGAAAATTATTATTAGGGGAAAAAAAGTATTTGAAAACGGTAAGTTATTAGTTAAGCCGGGATTCGGAAATATTATTAAGCCATTATAAATTAAATTATCTATAATTATAAAAATATGGATCTTAAAATAAACTTATTTAATAGGAAATTAAAAAACCCGCTGTTTCTTCCTTCAGGGATTATCAATGATATTGCCGGACATCAGCTTGCCATTCAATCAGGGGCAGGATCGGTTGTTTTGAAATCAATAACTTTACAACCACGGGAGGGAAATCCAATTCCAAGAGTTGCAAAATATGAATATGGGTTTATTAATTCAGTTGGTTTGAAGAATCCAGGTCTAAAAGAAGCCAAAAAACAGATGAAAATATTTATTAAGCAAGCAAAAGCTCCTGTGATTGCGAGCGTCTTCGCAGTCAGCATTAAAGATTTTCAAGTATTAGTCTCAGAAATTGCTGAAATAAAACCATATGGAATAGAGTTAAACCTTTCTTGTCCTAATGTTGAGGGTGAGTTTGGAAAAGCAATCAGCAATAAAAGCGATTCATCTTTTCAGGTCATTAAATCAGTTATAAAAAAGGCAGGTAAGGTGCCATTAATTGCAAAACTTACTCCTAATGTTGAAGAAATTGGAGAAATAGCAAAGGCTTGTGAGCAAGCCGGAGCCTCGGCTATCGCTGCCATAAACACTGTTGCTCCGAGCATGATAATAGATATTTATAAACGAAAACCGATTCTTGGTGCAAAAAAAGGCGGACTCTCCGGACCAGGCATCCGGCCGGTGGCTATTGCAAAGATTTATGAGATCTATGAAGCGGTTAAAATTCCAATTTTAGGCATGGGTGGGGTGGAGAAATGGCAGGATGCAGTTGAGATGATGATGGCCGGTGCTACACTAGTTGGAGTCGGTTCAAGCGTGTATTTACGGGGTTATAAAATATATAAAGAGATTATTTCCGGAATGGAAGAATTTTTAAAGAAAGAACATATTAAAAATGTTAAAAATTTAATTGGTTTGGCTCATTAATCTTTATAAATTATTAATAAATCTATGAATAATGTTGTTGGTATCTTAAAAAAAGTCGGAGCGATTTTAACCGATGATCATTTTGTATATACTTCGGGCAAACATGGTTCGGTTTATATCAATAAAGACTTTTTATATCCTCATACCAGAGAAACAGCCCAAATTGGAAAAATGTTTGCGGAAAAATTTAAAAATAAGGCAATTGATGTGGTTGCCGCGCCAGCGGTTGGGGGGACAATACTTTGTACTTGGACGGCATATTATTTATCTAAATTAAAAAATAAGGAAGTCTTGAGCGTCTATACTGAGAAAGATAAAGGTACAATTGCAAGTGCTGCAGAAAGCGAGCAAATATTCAGACGCGGTTATGACAAGTTTATTAAAGGAAAAAAAGTTCTCGTTCTTGAAGATCTGACAACGACGGGAATATCAGTTAAAAAGACCGTAGATGCCGTAAAAAAGGCCGGAGGCAAAGTTATAGCCGTCGGAGTGATGGTTAATCGAAACCCATCTGGGGTTAACAAGAAAACAGTCGGAGCTCCTTTCTATTCTCTCGGAGTTTTTCCGGCGGTGGCCTATTCTGAAAAAGACTGCCCATTGTGTAAAAAAAAGGTTCCAATTAATACAAAAATCGGCCACGGTAAACAATATTTAGCAGAAAAAAAGAAATAATATGACCTTTCAAGAAAAACTGAATAAAATTATCAAAAAAAATAGATCATTGCTTTGTGTTGGGCTGGACAGCGATATCTACAAAATCAAAGGAAACCAGTTATCGTTCAATAAAAAGATCATCGAGGCAACCCATGACCTAGTTTGTTCTTACAAGTTGAACACTGCCTTCTATGAGTCTATAGGACATGAAGGCATAAATGCTTTAAAAGATACTTGCGATTACTTAAAACAAAAATATCCGGAAATTCCCATCATCATCGATGCCAAGCGGGGGGATATTGGCAATACGAACAAAGGGTATGTTCAATTTGTTTTTATATACCTTTCCGCCGATGCCGTGACGGTCCATCCCTACTTAGGAGGAGAGGCTATAAGCCCATTTTTGGAATGTAAAGATAAAGGAATTATCATTTTATGTCGGACTTCAAATCCTGGGGCTGGCGAGTTTCAAGATCTTAAAGCCGGAAACGTTCCTCTGTATAAAATAATTGCCAAAAACGTTGCCAAAAAATGGAATAGAAATAAAAATTGTTTATTAGTTGTCGGGGCAACCTATCCTGATGAATTAAGGCAGGTTAGAAAGATTGTTGATGATATGACGCTCCTTGTCCCGGGTATTGGAGCTCAAGGTGGTGATTTAAAGGAAACTCTTAAAGCCGGCCTGAATTCCAAAAGACGAGGTCTGATAATCAATTCGTCCCGGGGGATCATCTTTGCCAAAAACCCTAGACAAGAAGCAGAGAAACTGAGAGATAGCATTAATAAATTACTATGATCTTCGATAAAGTAATCATTCATTCAGGTAATTATAATAATAAGATTGATGTAACACCATTTCTGCTTGATCCTGATAATTTTTTTGGCGACCATCAAGTTGATTATCTCGTTAAATTTAAAGACCTATACGTAAAAATAATCGGAAAATATCACGGACAATATGGAGACTGGAATTTAAGAAGTCTGGAAAAAAATCAGATCTATATTCTGGAAAATTATTATGATAATGCAAAATATTTGATGGATAAGATCAACGAGATCGCTCAAAAAATCGTTTTTAACTCCAATCTTTATCACGATAAAAGTATTGCAGAGGAATATTTTCTTCTGGCTAAAAAAGGTTATGAAATGCTCCATAAACATGAAAAACAGTTTAAAATTGACGATTTAAGACTGCCGGCAATTAGTTTAGAGCGGGCCGGACTTGTAACAACCAGATTAGCTTTAGGAAAAGGAAAAAATGCTTTTCTGAAAAATGAAATCAGGGTCGTAACCAAGAGAACCCACTTAAAAGGAGAACCGGCGACCAATTTGTCAGTCACAGTTTTGTGGAGAGATAAAGATCAATTAAAACAGATCAACAATAAACCGATTTTAATCAGTGATTATGTTAACCAAGTAAAATTTACCATCGGTCAATCAGTCTGACCAAAGCGGGGGTTTTATTGATGAAAGAGGCATTAACGGATATGGGAATTGAGTCGGTTTTTTACAGCGTCGGGGTTGCATCGGAACTTAGTCCAAACTATTATTTAATCGGAGACCGGGCTGTCGCCGATGCAGGGCATATCTTACGTCATTTCTTGCCAAAAGATTAATTGAAAATTAGTTTTTATTCTGTTAACATTTTTTAATGTTTGTTCCTGATAAACAAATTCTTGAAAACTACGCCAAGGTATTAATAGACTTCGCACTAGGAAAAGGACAGGGGATTAAGGAGAAGCAAATAATCTATCTTCAATATGATACAGAAGCATTACCGCTGGCTCTTACCGTTTACAAAAGAATTTTAGAAAAAGGGGCCTATCCGATGGTCAAAAATATTGATGAGAATTTCCAAAAAGTAATGTTTGAAAATGCCCAAGATCATCAACTGAAATTTTTTCCCAAAAAATACACTCGCAGTTTAGTTGATACAATTGATCACAGGATTTATTTAATTGCTCCAACCGATCCATTTTTACTGAAAAATATTAATCCAAAAAAAATTATTACGGCAAATTCCGAGAAACAGATGCTTCGTAAATGGCTGTTTGAAAAAGAAGATCAGGGAAAATTAACCTGGTCACTTTGTCTTTATGGAACTCCCGGAATGGCCAAAGAATCAGGTTTGACTTTAAAAGAATTTTGGCAGGAAATAATTAATGCCTGTTACCTTGGATCGGAGAACCCGATTTCTACGTGGAAAAAAACATTTCAACAAATTAACGATCTAAAGAAAAAATTGAATGATTTGCCTGTTGACACCTATCATATGATTTCCGAAAAAACCGATTTATTTATTAAATTGGGCGAAAAAAGAAAATGGCAGGGTGGGGGAGGAGCGAACATTCCATCGTTCGAAATCTTCACTTCTCCCGATTGGAGAGGTGTCAACGGAAGAATTTTTTTTAACTTCCCTCTTTATCGTTACGGAAATATAATAAAAAATATCCAGCTCGAATTTAAAAATGGAATAGTCATCAAAGCAACGGCTGATAAAAATGAAAAATTACTTCGAGAGATGATCGCTCAGAAAAATGCTGACAAAATCGGTGAATTTTCCCTAACAGATAAAAGGTTTTCCAAGATTACCAAATTTATGGCCAATACTCTTTATGATGAGAATTTTGGAGGGAATTCTGGAAACAGTCATCTGGCAGTCGGAGCCTCTTATCATGATTGTTATGCGGGAGATATTAAAAGTATGACCAAAAAAGATTGGAACGATCTGGGTTTTAATGACTCGGTTGAGCATTGTGATATTATCAATACCAACGATAAAATAGTTGAAGCGATCTTAGTAAACGGATCAAAAAAAGTTATTTACAAAAACGGTCTGTTTATGTTATAACAATCTTATGCGGCTGTTAAACATCTTAAAAGAAGACAATATTATTAAAGTTTCTCCGGAAGATCATCTTTCCCAAGTTCTAAGCAAATTATCAACCTCACACGACGCTGCCTTTGTTTTTAATAAGGAAAATAAATATGTAGGAGTTGTCAGCCCTTACTTTACAATTATAAAATCTTCTCTGCCTGGAAATACCAAAGTTGAACATTGTCTGACCCACACATCAAAGATATATTTAAATTATCCTTTATCCAAAGTTTGTGAACTTTTTATTCAATCAAAAATTCATTATCTCCCTGTTTTTGATAAAAATGAAAATTTTTTGGGAATTATTTCTGCCCGTCGCATATTGTCTTATTTTAAAGATCAGCCAATTTTTAAAGTTAAAGTTGAAGAAATTATCAAAAAAAGATGGAAAGGTTTAATCACGGTTTTTGATGATGATATGATCAGTCAGGCGATCCATCTTTTTAGAACTAAAAAAATTTCAAAATTAATTGTCATCAATCAAACCAGAAGATTAAAAGGGGTATTAAGTTACTATGATTTAATTAATTTAATGATTAGTCCAAGATATTCTAATCCAAGAGGGGAAAGGACCGATGATAAAATAAGCCTCTATAACTATCGGGTAAAAAATTTTGCCAAAAGTTATGTTTTAACTTTGTCAAAAGACAAACTTTTAAGTGAGGTGATTAATTTAATTATCAACAAAAAAATCGGCAGCGTCATTATTATTGATAAGGAAAGGCAACCTTTGGGTATCATTACCACCAGAGATATCCTTCGTTTTTATATAGATAATGAAAAAAGAAACTTTATAAAATCCTTAAATCCGTTTAGAAAAATATTTAAGAAATAGATATTTTTATAAAGGTAAATTTTTAAGAGCCTCTTTAAGATTATTAAATTTATATTGATAAGGAATATGTCTGTCTAAAATATTTGTTAACCAGAATATTTTGACTTTTGCTTGCCCGGAGTAGCCTTGGCGAAGTGGGGACTTTTCTAATTTCTGAACGATATCCCAGTTATCTTCGATATAAACATCAAGATTTAATTTTTTTATCATTTTTTCCTTGAACTTATTTGGTTGCAAGTCATTTTTATTTTGAAAACATTCTTTGAATATCGTCTTTGCTTTTATTTTTTTCAACCAGATATCAGAATCTTTTTTTAAGAAACTATACCGTCCAGTAACGATATATGCTTCAATTTCTTTGGCAATTACTAGTTTTTTTATATCATTGAGGGCCGGATCAGGTATAAAGCTGGTTTTGTGAAGAAGACGAAATAAAAATTGTTCAATTTTTGTCTTTGGGAAATAAAATAATTCCTTTTTTTGTTTTAAAAAAAAAGACTTAAATGGTTTAAATGATTTTGCAATAGGTCTGACTAATCTTATGGGATTGTATAAAATTACTCCATCAAGATCGAAGCCGACTTTTAAAATTTTTTTCACAGATTTAATATGTTATCATAAAATCTTATGAAAGTATTAATTACCGGAGGAGCAGGTTTCTTGGGATTTCATCTAGCCCGATTTTTTTCGAAAAATAAATATGAGGTTTTTCTTCTTGATATTGCAGATTTTTACAAGAAAGAGTATCCAAAAAACTGTCATTTTATAAAATCGGATATAAGAAATATTAATTTAATGTATCAACACAGCAAAGGAATGGATTTTGTTATTCATGCGGCTGCCGCTTTACCTTTATGGAAACCCGAAGAAATTTTTTCAATCAATATCGAAGGAACAAAAAACGTTCTGAAAGCCTCACTTAAAAATAAAGTCAAAAGAGTTATTTATATTTCTTCAACCGCAGTTTACGGTGTACCGGAAAAACATCCAATTTATGAAGATGATCCTTTAGTTGGTGTCGGACCATATGGACAATCAAAAATTGAGGCAGAAAATCTCTGTACCCATTTTATAGACAAGGGTCTGGCCGTTACGATAATCAGACCTAAAACCTTTTTAGGAACTCACCGGTTAGGTGTTTTTGAAATTCTTTTTGATTGGATTCACGATGGCAAAAAAATTCCGGTTATCGGTAATGGTAATAATCGTTATCAACTTTTAGATGTAGATGATTTAGTTGAAGTAGTATATTTATTTACAAGAAAAAAATCTTATAAATATAATGGCGCTTTTAATATCGGAGCAAAGAAATTTAATTCAATAAAAAAAGATTTTCAAATAATGTTTAAAAGTATCAATTCCAAGTCAAAAATATTTCCAACTTCAGCTTTATTGGTCAAGAAAACTTTATGGATTTTTGAAAAATTAAAACTTTCTCCTTTATACCAATGGGTTTACGATACGGCGGATCGTGACTCTTTTGTATCGATAGATAAATTATCTCGAACTCTGGTCTGGAATCCCCGTTACTCAAACTCCGATGCTTTAATAAAAGCATACAAATGGTATTTAAATAATTATAGGGAAATTAAATCCCGTGGCAGCGGGGTGACTCACACTGTAGGCTGGAAGCAGGGGATACTGGGATTGTTTAAACGCTTTTTATAAATTATTTTGAGAACAAATTAAATTTTATAATTTGCCAGATTGTTTTTACTCCGTCTTTCCAATTTATTTTTTTGCCTTCCTTATAGGTTCTTCCCCAATAAGAAATACCGACTTCATAAATTTTAATATCTTTTATTTTTGAAATTTTGGCGGTAATTTCCGGTTCGAAGCCGAAACGATTTGATTTTAATTTTTTTACAAGTTTTCCAATGATGCTTTTTTTAAATACTTTAAAACCTGTTTCCATATCGGTAAGATTAATATTTGTAAAAGCATTAGATAAGGTTGTCAAAAACAAATTACCTAGAAAATGCCAAAAATAAAGGGCCCGATGTGGTTTTTGAGAAATGAACCTTGATCCATAGACTACATCAGCATCATTCTTTATAAAAGGCTCAAGTAATACAGGATAATCGTCCGGTGAATATTCTAAATCTGCATCTTGAATTAAAATAATATCACCCGAAGAATTTAAAATTCCAGTTTTAAGAGCAGCCCCTTTTCCTTCGTTTCTTAATTTTTTTATCAACTTAACAATCGGTTTATTTTTTATATATTTAATTGACCGAATATATTTTTTAATCTGATGGTAAGTATTATCAGTTGATCCATCATCAATAATAATTATTTCCTTTTTAAATTTTAGAGAATTACTTTTTAAGACCTGAAGAATAGTTTTTAAAATATATTTTTCTTCATTAAAAACAGGAATTACTATTGATAAAATATTTGTTTTTGCCATCAGTATTTAAAAATATTTAATACACTAACGCCATCTATTTTAACTGAATAAATTGGTTTTCTGGAAGGATATAAGTAATCTTTTTCTTCTGGGTCCCATGTATATAACATTCCACGAATAATATTAACTTTATAATCAGCGTTTTCATTTACAAAACTAAAGCGTGATTGATCAATAGGAAAGTGGTGTTCCATATGCAAAGGCATATATATTTTAGATCCTGATGGTAAATTATTATTAACCCATTCTGCTGCTTCTTTTAATGAGCTACCCCAATAGTCCAGATCAAATTTATTATAAGCACCCCTGATGCCTCCGGTTAATTCATTAAAATATACTATCTGATAAGGGTGAAGAAAAATATTGATCAATAATAAATTTAAATATCCAATCGAAATAATTAATATGAAGAAGTAATAAGCATTTAAATTCTTTTTATATAGTTTCTTTACAGAAATACCAAATTGATAAACTGTAAACCCGACTAATATTGACATTGGTGGCAAAATTACTAAAAAGTGTCTTATCCCGTCATACATAGGGGATCTTGAAATTATCTGAGTTAAAGGTGGAAATATTAACCATAATAAAATAAATACAAGAGGTTTTTTATAAGTAAGACTTTTTTTAATCAGATAAAGAGATAAAAAAATTCCTAAAATAAAGAAAAATAGATAAAAAATCGGAGTTGTTACCCCAAACATAATAATCGGGTAATGCCAAGGAACCTCATGACCCCGATAGAGTTGGCCTAAATAAAGGATATATTCATTCCAGACATGATTCTTAAATGTGAGAAATGTTTCTAGAAATCTAGTTAGAACATTATAGCGGTAATAAGGCCAAACAACCAAAATCGTATAAAATGCTACAAGAATACTGATGCAAAATCTAATAATAAAATTAATAAATTTCTTGAGATTAAGTTTTGTTGTTAATAAAAACCAAGACGTAACTATAGGTATTATTATCAAAGCATTTATTTTAATAGCGTATGTTAGACCTAAAAAGACTCCTGCTAAAATATACAAAACGACTTTATTTTTTAATATTGAAAAATAGTATAAAAGCAAGCTAATAGAGAAAAAGGTCATTAAAGGAATATCTTTAAGATTATTTTGTGAGTCGCCGATAAACCTTGGTAATAATGCCAACGTCAATGAAGATAAAAAAGCTGGGATTAAACCCCAATTATAATAGCTAAAAACAAACACGATCCATATAGCTATAACCGAAATAATAATAACTGGAAAATGATAACTAGCGACTGGATTTCTAATAATATTTAGTTTTTTATATAAAATATCATTTGAGGATACTGCAATTTTGTCAAAAAAAGGTCCATAATTTCTCTGGAGAGGAATAAATCTTTGTTCCAATCCTTTTGCACCTTTTTCTTTCCATTGATTATAATAAAATTCGCCTATATGTTGGTCAAACTTTTCGTCGGTAGTTTCACCGTAGTCATTTATTGTACATAGACTTATTAAGAAAAAAAATATTGGTATCAATAATGACAACAATAGAATTTTTATATTAATTCGATGCATTTTACCGTTAATCATAGTCGATATTTGTTATTTAAATTAAAAAAAATTATTCTAATAATATCTATAAATGATAAAACTATGTCCTTGTATAATTTTACCTGAGAATTTGGCTTATCTTCCCATTTCACACCTACCTCTTTAATTTTATAATTATTTATTGTCGCTATTTTTAATAGCTCAGAATCATAAGCCCATCTATCAATTAACATTATTGATGCAATTTTCAAAGCAGGCTCTCTCTTAATTAATTTAAAACCACAGGTAAAATCATTAACCTCAACTTGCAATAATATTTTAGAAATTAATGAATATGATTTACCCAATATCGTTCTTGTCAGACTTTGTCTTTTAATGATTTTTGCATCCTTTTGTTTTCTAGAACCAATAACAATATCAAAATTATTAATGTATTTTTCTAGTTTAGATAGTTCGGTTAATGGAGTAGATAAATCCGCATCACATATTAGTAAGTATTTACCAGAAGAATTTAAAAGACCCATTTTAATTGCATAGCCTTTACCTTTGTTTTGAATATAACTAATTAATTTTATTTTAATTAAAATTTTATTTCTAAATCGTTTTTTAAACAAATTTAAAATCTTGTAGGTTTTGTCAGTGCTGCCGTCATTTACAAATATTAACTCAGTAGGCATTCCTCTATGGATAATATAAGAAACAATTTTATTAAAGGATTTACCTATTCTTTTTTCTTCGTTATAGCATGGCACAATAATACTTAACTGCATTTTATATTTTTTTTGATTAATAATTCTCCATCAGGCGAATAATAAACTTTTTTTGAAGGATAATTCTTAATTAAAATACAATTATTATAGTCATCTTTTAAAATAGCATAAATAATAGCTCCATCAAAGTTTATGTTGTTATCAGGAAAATAGGGGCCGAAGACAAATTCGTTCTCAAAAAAAATTATCGCATTTGAGATCTTTTTACGAATAATTGTATCACGAACTCCTGAGGGGTTAAAATTATAATTAAGATATTCATTAGTAAAACGGTAAGGTAAATCAACCTTTATTAAATATATATATGAAATTATCAATATAAGTATAAAGCTGATTTTATAGATTTTAGAATGTTTAAATAACTCATAAATAATCATAATTCCGTAAGCGCTTAATAAAAAGAAAACAAAAGAAATATCGTAGATCATTCTAGGTTCCCATTTCCAACCATACCAATGTAGCCAACTATGGATTATTACATAAATTAACAGAATAGAGTAACCTACGAGAATTAATTTCCACCTTTTATCTTTATAAATTACAACCAATGGTATGAAAAAAAACAAATAGTTGAATAAATATCCAAAACTATGAACTCGATTCTGTAACTCGTTGGTGTTTCTATATAAATTTGAAAGTATGTAATTAAGATCCCTTTTCAGTCTTAACTGAATTGTTTGTTCTTTTTCAGGCCCCTTGATAAGATATGAAAAAGTCCATTTTCCTGCAACGGCATAACTATACAAAAAAATAGTTGAGATAATTATCGCACCAGCTGTAATTGATATTATAATAATTTTTAAATTTAGTTCTTTGTGTTTTTTTATTAAAAAAGTCAACAATATTAATAGGGGAATCATTGAAGATAAGACCGCACTTAAAGGTCTGATAATAAAAGCTACACTTAGAAAGATCGCAGCGGGTAATAAATATGCCTGATTATTCCGTTTAATTGTTTTTGCGATAAATAAATAGAACAGGGATATAAACAAAAAAGATGGGGCATGGGCCATATAAGAACTTGCTAAGGATAGAAAATAGTGGGAAGTTATTATGATAACAACATTAATTAAAGCTACTACTTTATTATTGAACAGCTCTTTTGCCAGTAAATACTGGGTCATTAATATAAGTCCTCCAATTATGGGAACAGTTATCCACCGAATACCTAAAAGCTGTCCAATCGTTAAAATTACACTATTTCCAAAAGGATGAAAATTCCAAAGTCTGCCATCATTTCCAAAAATGTCCATCCAACTTATTCTGAAGAATTCAGGATGACTAGGTTCATTAACAAAAATATGTCCTGAAGAGAATATTTTTGCTTGGAACAAGTAATTCATCTCGTCACCAAAACCAGGCATCGTTTTGAATATCTTAATAAAGATAAATCCAATTACTACCGTACCGATCAAAAATATAATAATAGTTAACCATTTATTAAGAGGTTCAATAAATTTTAAAAAATAAAGATAAAACATATTTTTTTGCTTATATTTTTTATTATGACCTTTTTTTGTTCTTATAAAAAAAATAATATTTAAATATAAAAACATTGAAATTAAAAAAGAAGAAATAAGCGGATAAACTATTAATTTTATCCACGGTGGGGTTATATTTAGAGAAAACAGCTTATAATCTTTATCCCAGACTTCTAAATTAGAATCAGGAATGTTTGTTTCCAGTCTCAAGCGGTCGTTTATCGTCAAGGTGGATCTAAAAGGATTGAATTGAATATATTCGTGTCGTTCAAATCGGTTTTGTTCATATTGAATATCAGATGGATTTTTATGGGTAAAAAGAAGTAAGATTATTTTGCAAGCGTTACCTATTGTGTTTTGGTTACGGATAAAATATTGGGGTGTGGAATACCTTTGTTGCGGAAAGAAACGGAACTTTATTTTAGAAGTATCTTCATATGGAATTACTATTTTTTGATCAAGAACGCTAATAAATAAATTATTTTTATCTGAATAAATACTATATTTAATAGAGTTATTAGTAATAGAATAAAATAAAGATATTATCAAAACGAAAGAAAAAATTGCCCAAATTAAAGTGAAGAAATTCTTTTTAAATAAAAATATTTTTAAAATTTTTGGCATACCTATATTTTTTTATAAATGAAAATTTTAGGATGGTCATAGACGGTAAAAGATTCATCGGCGGTATCGTCATTAATTTCCAGTTTCCACTTCCCAATTTTTAATTGAGGATATACGGAAAACTCAGCAACCTTATTAAAAGGAAGTTGATTATTAAATAACTTTTTATAATATTCAGCGGTTTTTGGATAACAAACCTTATACTTTTTACAGTCGGTTAATTTCTGTAACGGTACATAAAGTCGATTTGAAGCGATGATAATATAATCACTTTTTTTTAATTTTTCATTCATTTTCTGCCATTTGCTATCATCATCCGGCTGGTCATAGATAGTCAACTGTTCAGTTATATAGTTTTCGCCTCCATAAAGAGGTAGGCCATCATCCCAGTGTTCAGTAGCAATTATTGACCCTTTTGGTATATTTTTTAATATCCACTCGGTTGCAGTAATTCTTGTATGCTGTAGAGAATAGATATTTATAAACAGAAAAGACCATAAAAAGGAACATGTTACAAATATATAAGCCAAAAGTTTATAACGTTCATAAACCTTATGTAGACCATAACCGGCTAGAATTACAAAGAAAGGATAAAGAGGAAGCATATAACGCATAAATTTTACGGCGGAACGGCCAATAACTAAAAAATATAAAAAGTAAAATATAAAAAATAAAACATTCTTTCTTTTTGATATTTGATATAGACCGATCAATGAGAGAGTTGAAATAACGGGACCTAGTCCCCAAAGAAAAATATTTTTTAGGTAATAAAAATAGGGGATAGTCCCAACATATTGCAAGGTATAGGGAAAAATATAAGGATCGGAATTCATTGTTAATTGCGCTTTAATGTCTGAAATGAATCTCGCATTTTCAATAAAGGAATATGGCATCATTAAAAAATTAAAAATTAAAAATGAAAAATTAAAAATTAACAAAGAAAATGTTAAATTGTTCCATTGTTTCATTGTTTTTAAGAAAATAACCCCGACAATTATTGGGAAGAATATTATTGATGTGAATTTAGTGGCCATCATGGCAGCAAAAATTAAACCAAGGACGACGGTTTTTTTTAGTGAAGGCAACTTTAAGTAAACTAATAATATATAAATTAGACCGGTGATGAGGGTATTTAATAATACGTCGACAACAAAGAAATGGGAATTTTGAATCGGAAAAAAAGCAATTACATAAAGCAGACTGGAAAGAAGAGCAATTATATTTTTTTTGAATAACAGTTTTCCAATTTTATATATAAAATTAACTGTAATTAGATCAAAAAAAATAGAAAGCATTCTTCCAACTGTAAGCATACTCATATAATTGGCTAAATTTTGATTAAACAAGAAGCCAATCAATTGACTTAGTCCCTTAAGCAGATAAATAGGTAAACTACCGTAGTTAAAAAAGTCTGGATTAAAGTTGCTAAAGAATTTGATTCTGTCTGCGACCATTATTAACATTCTTTCATCAGGGTGTAGATGTGATCCTTGGTCCCAATTTATGCCGAAAATACGGATAAAAAAAGCAAATAATAAGATCAGAACGAATACGGTCCTATTTTTCATAAGTTGAGATTTAATAAACAATAAATTATACTAAAAACTATGTTGCCGGTACTTCTAAACTTAGGTTTTATAAAGATTTATACTTTTGGTGTATTTTTGGTCTTAGGGTTTTTTTGGGCGACCTTTTTATTATGGAGAAATATTCGTTTAACATCATTTAAAGAAGAAGATGTTTTTGACGGACTATTTTTATCTTTAATGGGGGCTTTATTTTTTGGCAGACTGGTCTATGTAATATTAAATTTTAAAGACTTTGGTTTTAATCTTTTAAAATTTATTCTTATCAACGGTTATCCGGGCATATCGCTTTATGGATCAATCTTTGGCGGCCTTTTAGTTTTGTATTTATTTACCCATTCAAAAAAATTAAATTTTAATGAATTAATTGATTATTTTGTTACCCCTCTTTTTATTGCTTTGATTTTTGGAAAAGTTGGCTCTTTTTTTTCCGGAGATGAAATAGGAACAAAAACTAATTTTTTTTTGAAGGTTAAATACGTAGGTTTTGATGGTTTCAGACACATAGTTGGCTTATATGAAAGTTTAATACTGATTATTGGAGCTATTATTGCTTATCAAATATTGTTTGATATTAGAAAAGAAAAATATTATAAGGGATTTCTAATTAAATTTTTTATCTGGTTTTTAGCTTTGGCGGTTTTTCTGTTTGACAAAATTAAGGACAATCGTTTATACTTCATAGGTCTTAGTTTGGATTTTTTAGTATCGCTCATAATTCTCTTGACAATAAGTTTTCACTTTGTATATTATTTTAGGAACGGCATTTTCAGTTTTATAAAATATTATGGACAAAAAATTTTCAAAGCAATTCGTGTCAGAACAAAGAAAAAGATTGGAGGAGGAAAGGAGAAAAAATCTTGATCAAATAGAAGAGCTCGAAAAAGACGATCCATTTGCCGATCCTGATCATACCTCAGATAATGCAGCCGTCGATACCGATGTCCGGGAACAAGTAGGGCATGCGACCATTGAAGCTCAAGTTAACGATATGAAAAAACGGGTCGGAGATATTGATAGCGCTTTAAAAAAAATTAACAAAAATCAATATGGTTATTGTGAACGCTGCAAAAAACCAATTCTCCAAGCAAGACTAAAACTTATTCCTGAAGCCTCATTTTGTATCGATTGTGAAAAACATTTAAGAAAATAATCATCAAATAATCCTGCTATACTCATATTTATGGGTGAAATTTCGTTATTCTTAGTGTTAAATTATTTTTTATATTTGGCTATTCCGCTTTCCTTAGCCGTAATTGCGAAAAAAATTAAATTATCGCCGCTTATCGGTTATTTAATAGGAGGTTTGGTAATAGGAAATATATTTCCGGAGATAGCAACCAGTGAAGCCATTTCAAACTTTGCTTATTTTGGAATTGTATTTCTCCTTTTCACCTTAGGACTGGAAACTAATTTCGGAAGAATTCTAATTCTTAAAAGATTTATCATAGTCGGGGGAATATTACAGCTTTTGCTATCAATGTTATTTGTCTTTTTTTTGAGTTTATTATTCAAGTTTTCGCTTCTGGAGTCATTTTTAATTGGAATCGCCCTTTCATCTTCTTCAACTACTATCGTTGCAAAAATAATTCAAGACAGGGGAGAAGAATCATCATTTATCGGTGAGATTGCAATGGGTATTCTAATTTTTCAAGATATTGCTTTTATCCCATATTTGATGATATTTATTTCAATAACCAATAAGGATATTTCGGGCTGGACGGTTATCAGGGATACGGTATCGGGACTAATCAAGGCAACCGCCATTATTGCCTCATTATTTTATTTTGGGCAAAAAATTGTACCCACAGTTTTTAATAAAATTGCTAGGATTTCGAGGGAATTATTTGACCTTTTTATTATTGTTTTTATTTTTTTTGTTGTTGGATTATCAATAATCCTGAAGATTCCAACTTTAATTGGGGCGATGGTGGCCGGAATCTTATTAGCCCAAACGATAGAACATTATCATATATTTTCAGAAGTTAGACCGCTTCGCAATCTTCTTGGAGTAATATTCTTTGTCTTTATAGGCAGTCACATCGAACTTCGTTTGATAATTCCTTATTTACCATCGATATTATTGTTTACAATCGGAGTGATAATAATCAAAGCCTTAGTCGTTTTGGTAATTTTCCTCATATTAAGATTCCATTCAAAAACAAGCTTCAGTTTAGCCATGTATCTCTTCCAAATTGATGAAGATGCTTTTATTTTAATGTCATCAGCTTATCTAACCAAAGTAATTACACTCGAAAAATATCTTTTTGTCACTTCAGCAGTACTGATTACTTTTGTCCTGACACCGATATTTATTAAGAATAAAGATAAATCTTATCGAGCAATAAGAGGATTTATAAAAAAGTACTTACCATTTCTAGAAAAATTTATTACCTACAGAATTGACAGCAATCAATCACCAATTGATACGCTGGAGATAAAAAATCACGTGGTGATTTGCGGTTATGGCCGGATTGGGGGATACATTGGCCGTTCTTTAATGCTGGCAAATATTCCTTATGTGGCCATAGACTACAATCTTTATCAAGTAGAAAAAGCAAAAAAACAAGGAGTAAACATTATATATGGTGATCCGACCGATATAGATATTCTTGATTATGCGCAGGTTGATGAAGCTTTGATTCTGATTTTAGCTTTACCGGAAAGGTTGGCTCAGGAAGCGGTTGTTCTAAACGCCAGAAAACTTAATCGGGATATTTTTATCATCAGCCGTGTTCATCGTCAATCCGATCAGACGAGAATGAAGGATCTGGGCGCTAATTTAGTGGTTCAACCCGAATTTGAAGCCTCTTTAACGATAATAAAAAAAATCTACCTTTGGCATAAAATGGATAAACAAGACATTATTAATAAGATAAGAAGACTTAAAATAGAACATGGGATATCGTAATAAAATATTAAATGTTAAATATCAAATATCAAAGAGAAGTAGTGTTATTTTTATTTTTCTCTTAATTTGTCTATTTTATTATTTATTTAAGACCATTACTTCCTCAGTGTTCTTGAAGGGAAGGGATAAGATTAATGTTGTTTTTTATGGAGAAAATATCCGTTTTTATTCGTTAGACTGGAAAAATATCAATTATTTATTATTTTTTCCCAATTCAGTTAAAGTAATTGTTCCTGGCGGTTATGGCGAATACAAAGTTGGAGCACTTAATAAGTTATCTAGTTTAGAAAAAAAACCAGAAATTATAAGAAAAACTTTTTCGGCCGTAACATCAACTTTAGTCGATCTTTATTTTTATCCAAAAAAAACCGCTATCTATCATCAGGATAGTTCTGATTTAAATAGAGTACCAACAATCAAAGAAATATTTTTAACAAATTCAAATGCCAACCTGATTGATCGGCTATTTCTCTTTTATTTTTTTATGACCAGCAGTCAAGAAGATTATCAAATAATAGATCTAAAACCTTTTGTATCAGGGGAAGGTAACGCCATTTTTGACTATAATGGTTTTTATAAAAAATTTCAGGGCAGTTTTTTCCAAAAAACCTATAGAAATTATGACATCAATGTTCAAATTGTCTATACAAAAAGCTATAAAACTGCCTTTTTGCTAAGTCAGATGATTGAAGGAGAGGGAATAAGAGTAGTAGATTTATCTAATCAAGATGGATTTATCAAAGGTTGTCTATTAATAACTAACAAAAAATTTAGTATGTCAAAAACTTATCAGCGATTAGCAGATTTTTTTAAATGTAATTTAAAAATAGGGGAGACAACGGTATCTGATATAATTTTACAATTAGGTGATTTAGAAAAAGAGTGGGCAGTTAATTAAAATTAAAAATGTTACTTACTTTTTTATTAATATTGTTCTTGTCTCTCGTTTTTGCCTTTTTATCTATGAAGGACTTTGATGTACCGGGTGAAATAAAAAAGATTATTTCCGCTAAAAAAATGAAGGGAACGATTATTCTTACAAAAAAGAAAACAATCCATTAT